>JAYTVI010000058.1:0-26924 GCA_043744095.1 Flavobacterium sp. | reverse complement strand
CAAATTCCCAATCCCAAGTAGTTGGTAATTGTCTAGTAATTCCTATAGGGCTTTTTACTTGCTTGTAGGCTTCGGTTTTTGGCTTAAGAATCAGTTTGAATTGTTTGATATTATAAACAAACTGAGTATAAGATTCTTCCACCGCTTTTGGAACCGCTTTTAAGAAACTCATTTTGTTGGTTACTATAAAATCTGTTTTCTCTTTTCTTTTGTTTTTAAAGCCAATTTTAGCACTATCTGATACAAAAACTCTCAAAGCAATTGTTTGTGATGCTCTTTTTACATTTAAAGTAATCGAATCTTTTTTATGTTCTTTTAAATCGTTTTGAAATTCATCAAAATATGTAAACGTTTTACCATTTACCGCAAACACTTGATCGTTTTTTTGCAACCCTGCTTTTTGAGCATTCGATTTAGGAAAAACAGAATCTACAACAACGCCAATAAAACGAGGTGAGATAAAATCACGACCTTCTTTTTTCAAAATATCTCTTTTGTGTTCATCCGTTAATAGCAAGGTTTTATTTGCTCCATTTCTTTCAACTTCTACTTTATCTCCCAAAAGAATGTCTAATACTAGTCTATCAAATCGTTCTTGTTTTTTGCCATCTACAGAAACAATTTTATCACCATTTCTAAAACCCGCAGCTTGACCAACTTCTCCAAAGGCCAAACCATTTTGTTGCAATTCTTTTGTAGAAATATATTTTTGACCATAAGTACTATAAATCAAGGTATATAAAAACCAAGCTAAAAGAATGTTAACTGTAATTCCACCTAGCATTATTATAAGTCTTTGCCAAGCTGGTTTAGAACGAAACTCCCAAGGTTGAGGTGCTAGTTTCATTTGTTCTTTGTCCATACTTTCGTCAATCATTCCAGAAAGTTTGACATATCCGCCAATAGGTAACCATCCAATTCCCCATTCGGTATCATTGATTTTCTTTTTAAATAATGAAAAACCAGCATCCATAAAAAGATAGAATTTCTCAACTCTTACTTTAAATAATTTTGCAGGGATAAAATGACCAAATTCGTGAAGTACAACAAGAACAGAGAGTATAAAAAGTATTTGTGCAATTTGTATGAAAGTATCCATTGAATAATCTAATTGTTTATAAAACGACAAAAGTAAGGTTTTCACCTTACCTTTTGCAATTTATGTCGTGTTGTGTTATTTTTTTATGAATTTTTTAAGAATGGTACCTTCGGATGTAATAATTTTTACCGTATACATCCCATTTGATAATTCACTTACAGAAATTTTATTCGAATTAAATTCGCCTACTTTTTGCCCTAGTGCATTATAAATAATAACATTTTGCAATGTATATAAATTTGGAGTTTCTATGTTAATCACTGAATTAGCAGGATTTGGATATAAAACTACTGACGAACTCAAATCAAAACTTGAAGTTGCTAAAACTGCTGTACCATCGTTTGAAATAATATCTTTTTTTGGATCAAAACCGATAGAAGTTACTGTAAAAGGTACATTTACAATATATTGTTGCCCATCTACTGTATTGTCTAAAACATAATCTTGTTGTTGTCCTGCAGAACCATATAAACGAATAGGAACGGGCATCTCGAAGAAACTTACTGAAGGATCAGATTGTGATTGGTTGATTGTTATCTTAGCCTGACCAACAGCAATATTGTGAGCTTCGATTGCATAAATAGGATACCCTTGGTTGTAAACCCAATCATTAAAAAACTCCGTTAAATTCATTCCAGATGTAGCTTCAAGATGGGCTTTCAAATTGGGAGTTTTAGCATAACCATATGCCAAAAGCGGATCATTTAAATAATTACGTAATCCTTGAAAAAAATTAGCATCGCCTATTTTAAATCGCATCATATTGAGAACCATAGCTCCTTTGCTATATGTTAACTGCCAGCTAAAAATTCTATTTACATCTAATGCTTCATCATCAGTAAGATATATTGCGCCATCACTTGTGTTGGTAATGGTATTGATCATGTTATTTTTATCATTTGTAAAAGCTACTTCACCATCAAATTGTTGAATAACCATTGAAGCCAAATAAGTTGCAAATCCTTCGTTCAACCAAATGTCTTTCCAAGAACCACAAGTAACTTTATCACCAAACCATTGATGACCCATTTCGTGAGCAATTAAACTTCTAGTATATTTCCCTTGTCCGTTTGCAGTCATAAACGAAACAGTTGTATGTTCCATTCCACCACCCCAACCAAATTGGCAATGACCATATTTTTCATTTCTAAAAGGATAAGGGCCAAATTTTGTTTCATAAAAATTAATAATATTTGGAGTAGGAGCAACACTTAAAATATTATTAGTAGCCGTTTCTGGATACAAATAATTAATAATAGGAAAATAAGGGCTTTCTGTTGTACCCATACCTCCTTGTTGGTTGTATATTTGATAATTTGAAACTGCTATAGCAATTAAATAGGCAGGAATTGGATAATTATGTTTGAAATGAGTCGTACTTGTACCATTTCCATTATTTATTTTTGCAATTTCTAAACCATTAGAAACTGAATTATATTGGCTTGGTGCAGTAATAAAAACATCAATAGAATTTACTTTATCGTTTAAATCTTGTTTACATGGCCACCATTCCATTGCGCCAAATGGCTCAGACAATGTCCATAAAACAGGAGTGCTACCGTGTACATCTGTACTAAATGCTCCAAAACCAGTTGTAGGTGGAATTCCAGAATAAGTGATACTAACAGAGTCTGTTACATTAATATTTTGAGTAACGGGTAAGTTTATTATAACTTCATTATTAGCACTTCTTGTAAAATTTAAAATATTCCCACGTTGTTTTACAGAGCTAACAGTAAGGTCGTTAGATAAATCAAAAGTAATGGTGTTCATATTTTGTTTTGCAATATACTTTGTGGTAACTTCACCACTTACGTTGTAAATAGCTGGATCAACATTAAATTTTAATCTATGATAAATAATATCATAATTATCTGTATTTGGATTTGTAACAAGATTCATCCTTTTTGAAGCCGATTTTCTTTCTGCTTTGACCATATCTGTCATTTCACTTTCTAATGATTGAGCAAATAAAGACCCTATAGAAAATAAGGTAAGAAGTAGGTAATATTTTTTCATTGTGAAATATTTTTTGCGAATTTAGATAAATCTTTAATAAACGTATGTTAATTTTCCGATAAATGCTTCAATTTAACCAAAACACTAATGTTTTATAAGAAATTAACTTTTTCTAATTGCATACTTTTATCTAAAACATTTCATTAAATTTGCGTGCTTAATTCAGGAAAGAATTCCAGATTATTAAAAAAAGAGATATGTTACAAATTGCCTACATCAGAGAAAATCAAGAAAAAGTAATCAAAGCCTTGGCAAAAAGAAATTTAGATGTCAAAGCAATTGTAGAAGAAGTAGTTTTATTAGACGAAAAAAGACGTTCTACACAAGTAGAATTAGATTCAATCCTTTCAGAATCTAATAAATTAGCGAAAGACATTGGTGATTTGATGAAAAATGGAGAAAAATCGAAAGCTACTATTCTTAAAGAAAAAACAGTTTTGTTGAAAGACAAAAGCAAAGAGTTGGCAGAAAAAACAGAAACTTTAGCAAATGAGTTAACACAAAAATTATATACGCTTCCTAATCTTCCTGCTGATATTGTTCCAGAAGGAAAAACTCCCGAAGAAAACATTACCGTTTTTCAAGAAGGAGAAATTCCTGTTTTGCACAAAGACGCGCAACCACATTGGGATTTGGTCAAAAAATATGACATTATTGATTTTGAATTAGGGGTAAAAATTACTGGTGCAGGATTTCCTGTTTATAAAGGAAAAGGAGCCAAGTTGCAACGTGCTTTAATCAATTATTTTTTAGATAAAAATACCGAAGCAGGTTATAAAGAAATGCAAGTTCCACATCTTGTAAACGAAGCTTCGGGTTACGGAACAGGTCAATTGCCAGACAAAGAAGGTCAAATGTATCATGTGGGTATAGACGATTTATATTTGATTCCAACAGCAGAAGTACCGGTTACAAATTTGTTTCGAGATGTGATTTTGAATGAAAAAGATATGCCAGTTCTTTGTACAGGTTATACACCTTGTTTTCGTCGTGAAGCTGGTTCTTATGGCGCACACGTTAGAGGATTAAACCGTTTGCATCAATTTGATAAAGTAGAAATTGTTAGAATCGAACATCCTGATAATTCATATAATGCATTAGACGGAATGGTAGAACACGTTAAAAGTATCCTTCAAGAATTAAAATTACCTTACAGAATTTTACGCCTTTGTGGTGGTGATATGGGATTTACTTCGGCTTTAACCTATGATTTTGAAGTTTTTTCTACAGCACAAGATCGTTGGTTAGAAATTTCTTCTGTTTCAAATTTTGAAACCTTTCAGGCAAATCGTTTGAAACTGAGATTTAAAGGAAAAGATGGAAAAACCCAATTGGCACATACCTTAAACGGAAGTTCATTAGCATTACCAAGAGTTCTTGCCGGAATTCTCGAGAATTATCAAACGCCAGAAGGAATTGAAATACCAGAAGTATTAAGACCGTATTGTGGTTTTGACATCATCAATTAAAAAGTTAATCTTAATATAAGCAATGTACTAAATTGGCATAAAAAATGTTACTTTGGTACATTGTTTTTTTAAACTGAAATGAAAAAAATCTTTCTTTGTATAAATTTGTTGCTAGCGCTAATTGGTTTTTCACAAAACGATCAATTGGCACAAAATTATTATGATAAAGGCGATTTTGAAAAAGCAAAAATAAGTTATGAAGAATTATTAAAAAACCAGCCTTCAAATTCATTTTATTTTCAAAAAACTATAGATTGTTACCAACAATTACAACAGTATGAGAAAGCTGAAAAAAGTATATTGACAAGACTCGATCAATTCAAACAATCAAGTTTGTTGGTAGAGTTGGGTTATAATTATCAATTGCTTAAAGAGGCAACAAAAGCCAAAAAATATTTTGATCAAGCATTAGATAAAATCCGAAAAAATCCAAATGAAGTTTATGGAGTTGCTGCAACTTTTGAGCGCAAAGTACTGATAGATTATGCTTTACAATCTTATGAACTTGCAGTTGCATTAGAGCCAAAACTCAATTTCAATTATCAGATGGCTTTACTTTACGGTCAGCAAGGGAATACTGAAATGATGATCGAAAAATTCCTTACAGAAGCCTATACAAATCCTCAAAACTCGATAATGATTCAGAATCAATTGTCTCGTTTTATGACAGAAGATGCCGATGTCAACTTCAACGAATCTTTACGAAAAGCATTATTAGTTAAAGCTCAAAAAAATCAAGATGTGTTTTGGAATCAATATTTGAGTTGGTTTTTTGTACAACAAAAAGAATACGGAAAAGCATTTATACAAGAAAAAGCCATTTATAAACGAAATCCTGAGACGTTTTCTAATATTATCAACTTAGCACAATTGGCAATCGAAGAAAAAGAAAAAGAAACTGCAAAAGAAATTCTGACCTATGTTCTTGAAAACACCAAAGACCTTGATTTGATTATTCAATCGCATACTTTTTTGAAGCAAATGCAAATTGATGATGCTAAAGAAATCGAATATAAAACCATAGAAACCGAATTGGCTTCATTACTTAAAGAATTTGGAATAAGTCCCTATACATTGACATTGCAAATACTTCAAGCCCATTTTGTAACGTTTAAACTAAAAAACCCAGAACTTGGAAAAATAATTTTAAAAACGGCATTGAACTTACCTTTGAGCGAATATCAAAAAGCAGATATCAAAATGGAATTGGCTGATATATTTTTGTATGAAGAAAAGTTTAACCAAGCTTTAATTTATTATTCACAGATAGAAGAAGACCTCAAAAATGATGTTATTGGTCACGAAGCCAGCCTAAAAGCAGCAAAAACAAGTTATTTTAAAACCGATTTTGAATGGGCTCAAAAACAATTCAAAGAACTCAAATCTGCTTCAACACAATTGATAGCAAATGATGCTTTAGAATATTTTCTTTTAATAAACGATAATACAGTTGCCGATTCTACTCAAACCGCTTTGAAGCAATTTGCCCATGCTGATTATTTACTTTATCAGAATAAAAACCAAGAGGCATTGTTGCAGTTTCAAGCCATTCTCAAAAGCTTTAAAGGTCAAGAAATAGAAGCAATTACATTGTACAGATTAGGGAAAACATTTGAAAAACTAGGCGATTATAATTCGGCTTTAAGCCAATATCAAAATATTATTGACCAACATAAAGAATGTATTTATATTGACGAAGCGTTTTATTTTTCAGCAGAAATTTATAACAATCAACTCAAGGATATTGAAAAAGCCAAAAACCTATATGAGCAAGTTATTTTTCACCACGAAGACAGTATTTATTTTACCGATGCAAGAAAAAAATACCGAATGTTAAGAGGAGATACAAACTTATAAATTGAGTTAAACGAAAATTATAAATTCAATTTTAATAAAAAAAAGCAATGATAATCTACAACGTCACCATAAACATCCACGAAAGTGTTCACGACCAATGGCTTGTTTGGATGCAAAAAAAACATATCAATGATGTGCTAGCTACAGGAAAATTCTCCTCAGCAAGATTAGTAAAAGTTTTGATTGAAGAAGAAATGGGAGGCACAACCTATTCTGTTCAATTTACAACCGATAGCAAAGACACTTTAGAAAAATATTATAAAGAAGACGCACCCAAATTAAGAGAAGAAGGACAGCAACTTTTTGGAGATAAAATGCTTGCTTTTAGAACCGAATTAGAATTGGTTTCTGAACATTAATAACAATCTTTTACTTTGCGCTTTTGCGTATTTGTGAGAATATAAAATCACTGAATAAATTCAGCATAAATGGAAAAAGTAAAAGCCAAAAAACATCTCGGACAACATTTCTTGAAAGATGAAAGTATTGCAAAAGCGATTGCAGACACTTTGAATCTTGAAGGTTATCAAGATGTTTTAGAAATTGGTCCGGGAATGGGAGTTTTAACAAAATACTTGTTAGAGAAACCCGTGAATACTTATGTTATAGAAATTGATGCCGAATCTGTAACCTATCTTGAGGAGAACTATCCGAAACTAAAAGATAAAATAATATCCAAAGATTTCTTGAAATACAATATTAACGAAATTTTTGAAGGAAAACAATTTGCCATTATAGGCAATTTTCCTTACAATATTTCTACTCAAATTGTTTTTAGAGCATTAGAATATCGCAATCAAATTCTTGAGTTTTCAGGAATGTTTCAAAAAGAAGTTGCAGAGCGAATTTGCGAAAAAAAAGGGACAAAAGCCTACGGAATTCTTTCAGTATTAGTTCAAGCTTTTTTTGACGCAGAATATTTGTTTACAGTCAACGAAGATGTTTTTATACCACCACCAAAAGTAAAATCGGGTGTTTTACGTTTGAGACGAAAAGAAGATTTTAGTTTGCCTTGTAGCGAAAAATTATTTTTCACTGTAGTGAAAACCGCTTTCCAACAAAGGAGAAAAACATTAAGAAATAGTTTAAAAACTTTAAATTTGTCTGATAATTTAAGAGAAGATAGTATCTTTGACCTCCGACCAGAACAATTATCAGTTGAACAATTCATAGAATTGACAAAAAAAATAGAAGCCGATGGAGTTTAAAATCAGCAAAGATCTAATACAACAATTAGAGCAATTAATTCAAAATAGAAACGACGAGCAACTCGAAGTTCTTTTGAATGATTTGCACCATGCTGATATTGCAGAAATCCTTGACGAGCTAGATTTTGACGAAGCAACCTATATTTTTAAGGTATTAGATAGCGAGAAAACAGCAGAAATTCTTCTAGAATTAGAGGATGATTTACGTGAAAATATCTTAAGTAGACTTTCTCCAAAAGAAATCGCAGAAGAGTTGGATGAACTCGAAACCAATGATGCAGCAGATATTATTGCCGAACTTTCTCAAAGTAAAAAAGAGGAAGTAATTTCAGAACTTCAAGACGTAGAACATGCCAAAGATATTGTCGAATTGTTACGTTATGACGAAGATACTGCTGGCGGAATTATGCATAAAGAGTTAGTAAAAGTCAATGAAAATTGGAATGTACTTACTTGTGTAAAAGAAATGCGAGTGCAAGCCGAAAATATTTCAAGAGTACATTCTATATATGTTGTTGATGATGAAGATCGACTAAAAGGACGATTATCACTCAAAGATTTATTAACAACATCTACAAAAACACCTATTTGTGATGTTTATATAAGAAAATTAAATTTTGTAAAAGTTGATACCGAAGATGTTGAGGTAGCTCGTATCATGCAAAAGTATGACCTTGAAGCCATTCCTGTAGTTGATGAATTAGGAAGACTTGTAGGTAGAATTACAATTGATGATATCTTAGATGTAATTAAAGAAGAAGCCGACAAAGATTACCAATTAGCAGCAGGTATCTCTCAAGACGTTGAGGCAGATGATAGTATTCTAGAACTCACCAAAGCAAGATTACCGTGGTTAGTATTGGCACTTTTAGGAGGATTTATAACAGTAAGAGTTTTAGGGTTGTTTGAAGGCGCAATGTTAGAACACGGGAAATTATTTTTTTTCACTCCACTTATAGCTGCAATGGCTGGAAACGTTGGAGTACAATCTTCGGCTATAATTGTACAAGGTTTAGCAAATGATACCCTAAGCGGTTCTTTATTTAATAGATTGATAAAGGAAGTTTCTTTAAGTTTGCTTAATGGTTTTATACTAGCAACAATATTATTTCTTGGAAGTCATTTTCTCTTAAATGTTGAATTTATTATTGGTATTATTGTTACAATTGCATTAATTTCTGTTATTATTATTGCATCTCTTATAGGAACTTTTATACCATTATTATTAGACAAATTTGGCATAGATCCCGCTCTGGCAACTGGGCCATTTATTACAACTAGTAATGATATTTGCGGAATACTTATTTATTTTTCAATAGCAAAACTGATTTTAGGATTTTAAATCAGACATCAAATTCTCTATTTTTTTTAATCTTTAAAATTTATTGTTATGAATATTCATATTATTGGTGGCGGAAATCTTGGTGTTGCTATTGCTATTGGAATTTCAAAATTTACCAAAGAAAATCAAATTACCATAACAAGAAGAAATATAGAAAGTATTCAATATCTTGAAAATAGTAATATTATAGTAAATGATAATAACTTGCATCAAATTCAATTGGCTGATATTGTTATTTTAGCAGTAAAACCGTATCAAATACTTTCGGTTTTAAAAGAGATTAAATCTGATATTTCAAACAAAACAATCGTTTCTGCGGTTAGTGGCATATTGATTGAAACAATTCAAAAAGAAGTAAACCCAAATAATGCTGTAGTTCGTATTATGCCAAATATAGCTGTACAATTTGGTGAATCTGCAACGTGTATTGTATTTCATGAAAAAGATAAAACAGCAGCAGAACAAGTTACAGCGCTTTTCCAAAAATTAGGAACTGCTCCAGTTATTGAAGAAAAATTGATGGATGCAGCAACTGTTCTCGGAGCTTGCGGTACTGCTTATGCATTGCGATATATACGTGCTTCGATGCAAGCAGGAATCGAAATAGGTTTTGATTCTCAAACGGCACTTGCAATAGCATCTCAAACCGCAAAAGGCGCTGCTCAAATGTTATTAGAAGAAAAAATACATCCAGAACAGCTTATAGATAGAGTAACAACACCACAAGGTTGTACCATTGTAGGACTTAACGAAATGGAACATCAAGGATTTAGTTCTTCTTTGATAAAAGGAATTAAAACGTCGTTACAGAAAATAAAAGAGTAAAAATTTAAATCTTTACTTGACTCCAGTTTTCACCAGATGCGATACGTCTGATTTGCATTTCGCTAACGCCAAATTGTTTTGCAATCATTTTCAAACGAGTAGTTCGTTTAGGATTTGCTAACATTTTTTTGATAAGCATTACTTTTGTTACGGTAAGTTTGGCACCATCAGATTTTAGATTGTGTTCTAATAAATTCTTTTTTGCCTGAATCACATGCGGACTTCTTCTACCGTGTTCTAACATTTCTTCCCGAGTTGCCCACCTCAAATTGTTTAATGTATCATTGTCTCGCACATAATCTAGATGCAAAACATATGTTTGTTCTTCGGACGATTTTGGAATAAAAAGTTCTGCTACAAGTTTATAAATAAAAACATGTTTGTTTTTTATTTTTCCATCTATAGTTTTCTTGTATTTAAAAATTTTGTAGCCATCAGCCGTACCTCCTTTTAGTATAGTGCCTTTTTTCATTATGTCTTTAAAACTCAATAGGCGACCAATATTGGATACAGCATAGCGAAACTTCAACTTATCAAGAACTTCAAATTCGCGAAATTCTTCGTTGGGATAATATCGAATCATTATAGTTTAAGGTATTGTGGTATTTTATACTTAGTAACAAATATACTAAAAAATTAATTTCAAATTGTTAAAAAATCTAAATCATACCAAAAACGACTTTCTTTTTAGAAAAGAACTAGTTTTTTTATAACTTTGAAATCAAAACAAACACTTTGGAACCAAAAAAAATTAAAATTCTTCATTTAGATAGCAATCATTTCATTATTATGAATCAACTAAATGAACTTGGTTTTATCAATGATGAAGATTTTACTTCAAACAAAGAACAAATCGAAGCAAAAATTCATAATTATCATGGAATTGTTATTCGAAGTCGTTTCAAAATAGATAAAAATTTTATTGACAAAGCTATCAATTTACAATTTATAGCTAGAGTTGGAGCAGGTTTAGAAAATATAGATTGCGAATATGCAATATCAAAAAATATTGAATTATTTGCAGCGCCAGAAGGAAATAGTAATGCAGTTGGCGAACACACTTTGGCAATGTTATTATCACTTTTTAATAATCTAAACCAAGCAAATGAAGAAGTCAAATCTGGAAATTGGAATCGAGAAGAAAACCGTGGTCACGAACTTGATGGAAAAACGATTGGATTAATTGGTTATGGCAATATGGGAAAATCGTTTGCCAAAAAACTACGTGGTTTTGAAGTTGATGTTTTGTGTTTCGATATTTTAGAAAACGTTTCTGATGCTAATGCAAAGCAAGTAACGCTTCAAGAACTACAGCAAAAAGCAGATGTTTTGAGTTTGCATATTCCTTGGACACCACAAACGGACAAGATGGTTAATAATGATTTTATCAATTCTTTTGCAAAACCATTTTGGCTCTTAAATACCTCTCGAGGAAAAAATGTAGTAACAGATGATTTAGTTGACGCACTTCAATCAGGAAAAATTCTAGGAGCAGGTTTGGATGTTTTAGAATATGAAAAAGTATCTTTTGAGAAAATCTTTGAAGCTAATTCAAACACTTCAAACAAATTGCCAGAAGCTTTTCAATATTTGATGCAAGCCAAAAATGTTATTCTAACACCGCATATTGCAGGTTGGACAGTTGAAAGCCATCAAAAACTAGCACAAGTTATTGTCGATAAAATAAAAGCAAAATATTTTGGCATAACAAATGAAGTAGAAGTTGAACCAAGAGTTACAGGAATTGGTGGTGTTTTTTTTAAAGCAAAAAATTCAAAAGAGTTAGTTGCTTGGTACGGAAAACATTTGGGTTTAAAAACCGATGATTATGGTTCAACCTTTTGGTGGAAAGACAAAAAAGGCAATGATTGTAGCACTCAATGGTCGCCGTTTTCTGAGACATCAACTTATTTTCAGCCCAGCCAAAAACAATTTATGCAAAATTTTAGAGTGCATAATTTAGAAGATTTATTAAAAAAATTAGCAGAAGAAAATGTTACCATCGTTGGCGATATAGAAACGTATGAATATGGAAAATTTGGCTGGATTTTAGATCCAGAAGGAAATAAAATTGAACTTTGGGAGCCAATTGATAGTGCGTTTCAATAATTTTTATATTTTTATAAAATTATCAATCAACAAAATAAAAATTTATGGAAACCACCACCAATGAAACTTGGAACAAACCAAAACCAAACATTCCTTATTTTAAAGTAGATCCAATAGTTGTATTGCTATTAGGTATTGTAACTTGCGGGTTGTATCATATTTACTGGAATATAAAAGCAGCCGAAGTGTTGAATGCTGTTTCAGAACGAGAAGTAATTTCGCAACCAATAGCTATTTTTGCTGGTTGTTGTTTTCCGGTAAACTTATATTTCTTTTATCTTGCAGGCAAAGATGCATTGCCAAGAGTATATCAAATGACAGGTTCGCCAGATAAAGACGACACTACTTTGTTGTTGATTCTTGGTTTTTTCTTTCCTATGATAGCCGCAATGATTGTTCAAGGTGACATTAATAAACTTTACAATTAATACAACAACAAAACGTAAAATTTACGGAATTATCGGCGCAAGTATAACGCTGATGATTCCGTTTTTTTTAATACTATTTCATCAAGACCAGCATTTAGATTCTGACCAATCGTTTTGCCCTTTTAAGATGCTTACAGGTTTTCCTTGTCCTGGTTGCGGTATTACCAAATCGTTGGTTTATTTTTATGAAGGAGATCTATACAAAAGTTTGTATTACCATATACTTGGTCCTTTTGTAATCTTGTTTTGCATCGCTACAATTATTGTTTTGTCAATAGAAATAGTGACCAAAAAAGACTATTTTAATTCATTATTATTTAATAAAAAAATCGCCTATGGTTTGGCGATTTTCTTGATAACCTATCATTTGATTCGGGTTATTTATTTTATTAAAAACAATTCTATTGATGACATTTTGAAGCAATCTATTTGGAGGTAATTTACTTTATTCATTCTCCTTTTTCAGCCAATTTTCTCTCTAACTCAGCTTGAAATTCTTCCATAACAGGTTTTACAGTACTTTCTGGCAAATCGGCAATCCGGATATACATTAATCCATCGATTGCATTGTTAAACATTGGGTCTACATTAAATGCAACTACACGAGCATTTTGTTTGATATATTTTTTTATCAATACAGGCAAACGCAAATTGCCAGGTTCGATTTCGTCTATAATTTTATCAAATTTAACCAAATCGGCTTCGGCTTCATCAAAAATAAAATCTTTGTCAGCATCTTTAAGTTTTACCTTAAATTCTTTTTTAGGATAAATATACTGCGCAACATAAGGATCATAATAATGCGATTTCATAAACTCAATCATCAACGATTTTGAAAAATCAGTAAACTGATTGCTAATACTAACACCACCAATCAAGAAATTATGTTCAGGATGACGCAAAGTTGTATGCACAATTCCTTTCCAGAGTAAGAACAAAGGCATTGGTTTGAGTTGGTATTCTTTGGTGATAAAAGCGCGTCCCATTTCTATAGACTTACTCATCATATCGTACAATTCTGGTTCAAAACGAAACAATTCTTGAAGGTAGAAACCATCAATTCCGTATTTTGAAAAAATCTCAGAACCCAATCCCATTCTATAAGCACCAGCTATTTTGTGCGCTTCATTGTCCCATAAAAAAAGATGGTGATAATATTGGTCGTACTTGTCTAAATCTATAGAATTATTTGTTCCTTCACCAACTTCTCTGAATGTTATTTCTCGCAAACGACCAATTTCGTGAAGAATATTCGGAATTTTATCAGCTTCTGTAAAAAAAACTTCATAGTTTTTGCTATGTGTCAATCGACAATCGGTTTGACGCATAGAGTCTATTTCTGCAATTATTTTATCTTGATTGGCAGCAGTAACAATTTGTTTCGGACTTTTAGGAAGTTTAGGAAGTTTCAAATTATTTAAATTTTCGGCAGAAAGAAAATTCACATCTTTTTCGAAAGAATTTGCCAACATATAGGTTTTCTTTCTCAAAAATTCTGAATATTCTTCAATCGAAGTATATTCGTTTTGTTCTGTAACCGAAATAGGTTTGCCGATTCTAACTTTAATAATACGGTCTTTTTGTGTCAACAATTCCGAAGGCAATTTGGCAGTTCTCAACGTAGGATTTAGTTTAGAAAGCAAATAAAACAAACGGCTGTTTTTGGCGTGAAAATAAATAGGAACAACTGGAACTTGTGCTTTTCGAATAACTTTAATGGCACCTTCTTCCCAAGCTTTGTCTACAACCAATTTCCCGTCTTTATAAGTAGAAACTTCTCCTGCAGGAAACATTCCGAGTGGTTTGCCATCACTCAAATGGCGCAATGTTTCCTTTATTCCCAAAACGCTAGACTTGGCATCCTTATGATTTTCAAAAGGATTTACTGGCATAATATAAGGTTTCATAGGGTCAATGCGATGCAATAGGAAATTGGCAATAATCTTAAAATTGGGTTCTCTTTCGAGCATCAATTTCAATAATAAAATACCATCAATTCCTCCAAGAGGATGATTAGATATTGTGATATAAGCACCATCTTTTGGCAAACGTTTCAAATCTTCTTCTGGAATTTCGAATTTTATCTGAAATTCATCCAAAATCGCATTCAGAAACTCCAAATCTTTTAGATGTTTGTTCCTGTCGTAAATTTTATTGAGTGTAGAAATCTTGAGTACTTTCATCAAAAGCCAACCCGAGAAAGTTCCGAAAACCCCGTATTTGTCTGCGTTTATTGCTTTTGCAACTTCTTTGGCGGTTACTAAACCCATTTGTTGTTTGTTATTTTGACCTCGAAACAAAGATAGCAAAAAAGTCGATTTTCTTTTATTTTTAATAATGAAGTGATTTAAACTTTTTTCAATTGGCTGCAAAATGGTCTTTTACTCCCATATTTCATCTTTTTTTTACTCCGTAGCTCTGCTATGCAGTGCAAAAAAGCTAAAATCTGGGAGTAAAACCCCTATTTTTCGCTTCAATCAAAAAAGATTAAATCACTTCAATTATACTTTACACTTTTTTACTACTTTTGAAAGTCAAAACTTTACACACTTCTATGAGAATTATTTCCTATAATGTCAACGGAATTAGAGCAGCCATTTCTAAAGGTTTTATAGAATGGTTGCAACAAGCAAATCCTGATGTGATTTGTTTACAAGAAATAAAAGCAACAGAAGACCAAGTGCCTACATTAGATATTGAATTAGCGGGTTATCCTTATCATTTTTGGTTTCCAGCCACCAAAAAAGGATATAGTGGCGTAGCGATTTTATCTAAAATAAAACCAAAAAATGTGGTTTTTGGTGCAGGAATTGAACACATGGACTTTGAAGGAAGAATTATCAGAGTAGATTTTGAAACTTTATCAGTGATGAGTTTGTATCTGCCTTCGGGAACAAATATAGACCGATTGGATCATAAATTTATGTTTATGGATGATTTTCAAAATTATATTGATGATTTAAAAAAAGAGATTCCAAATCTAGTTATTTGTGGCGATTATAATATTTGTCACGAAGCAATTGACATACACGATCCTGTTCGTAACAAAACGGTATCAGGATTTTTGCCACAAGAAAGAGCTTGGCTTGATGGTTTTATGAAAACAGGATTTATAGACAGTTTTCGTTTTCTCAACAAAGAACCAGACAATTACACTTGGTGGAGTTATCGTGCAGGAGCAAGAGGCAATAACAAAGGTTGGCGTATCGATTATTGTTTAGTAAGCGAGACTTTAAAAAACAAAATCAAAAGAGCATTTATTTTGCCAGAAGCAAAACATTCTGATCATTGCCCAACATTGGTAGAGATAGAATAGTTACAATAAACCCCAAATAAAATTTAAACCTTAAACAACAAAAAATGATAAAAAAAATTTCAATAGCATTCGTTTTTATAGCACTTACAACATCTTGTGTGTCAAAAAAAATGTATACCGATTTAGAAAATAAATTCACCGATTTAAAAAAAGAAAACCGTCGATTACTTGACGAAAGCGACGATTGTGCCAAATCCAAAACAGATTTAGAATTGGCATACGATGCTTTAAAAAGTGAGTTGAGCACAACAAGAACCGAAAGAGATAAATTGCTCACAGACTTTACTACCGCTGACAAAAACTTAAAAACGCTGCAATCTTCGTATAGTGCTTTAGAAAAAAATAGTGATGATGCTTTGCAAACCAATATGAATAAAAATCGTGAATTATTGGCACAATTGGAAGCTAAAGAAAAAGCTTTAGCAACAGAACAAGCACGATTAAACAAACTAAAAACCGATTTGCAAGCTAGTTCACAACGATTAGCAGAACTAGAAAGTCTGATGGCTGCCAAAGATGCTAGTATGAAAAAACTAAAAGAAACGTTGTCTAAAGCATTGAATAGTTTTGAAGGCAAAGGATTGACGGTGCAACAAAAAAACGGGAAAGTTTATGTGTCTATGGAGAACAAACTATTATTTAGTTCTGGTAGTTGGGCAGTTGGAGCAGAAGGTAGAAGAGCGGTTGTAGAAGTTGGTAAAGTTTTGGGTGCAAATCAAAATATAGCTGTACTTATTGAAGGTCATACAGATGATGATGCTTATGGTGGTTCAGGACCAATTGCAGACAACTGGGATTTATCAACCAAAAGAGCTACAGCAATTGTGAGTATTCTTGGCGAAAACAAAAGCATAAACAAACAAAACCTAACAGCTGCAGGACGAAGTGAATATGCACCGTTAATAAGTAACGATACTCCAGAAGGCAAAGCCAAAAACCGTAGAATAGAAATTATACTTACACCAAAACTAGACGAAATTTCTAAAATGTTGAATGAGTTGTAGGGTTAAAAACTTAAATTAGTTGATATTAAAAAATATCTTGGAAGCAAATTCGACTTGTATATTGATGTTGAAAAATCGGAGTTATTTGTTTGAAAATAATTGGTGTTGTTCAACAAATTTCTACCTATTAAATTAAAACTTAATCCTTTTTGTTTAGAAGATTGATATTTTAAATCAAAATCTATGAAATTAAAATGGTTTTTGGTTTTATTGTCTGTTACATAATAATCTTGTGTCAGAGTGAAATTTAACTTGTCATTTGGTCTGATTAATATTTTAAAAATATTATTTATTGAATTTGTTTCATTTTGTGATGTTGAATTAGTTTTGTATTTTATTGTATTGTATGTTAATTTGTTTTCAAAATTTAAAATGAATTTAAAGTTACTAAATAATAATAATGAATTATTAAAAAGTAAAGATTTATTATCTCTTATTTTAAAATCTATGAGCGCATTTTTATAGTTATTTATAGAATAAAAAGAAGTGTTCTTTAAATAAAGCCTTAATGGTCTAATTTGTTTTTCAAAGTTTAAAACTATTTTTTTATTTTCTATATATGTTGAATTTTGAAAAAAGGTATAAGAATAAAAATTTTCATTGATTATCATGTTTGAAACAAATTGATTGTTGTTATTTTCATATAAAATACCTATATCAGTAATAAATCGTTTTGATAAACTATAAAACTTATATCCAAATGACAAATACAAATTTTTTAATAAATCAATAGAAACGATATTGTTTTTTACGGTATTACTATTGATTAAAACTTTGTTGGCAAAAAGAAAACTTTCTACAGGTGTTCTATTTTCTTGATTGTAATTTAGATATAATGATTTATGTTTGGTAAAATAATAAGTTGATAAAAACTTTGTATTCAATTTAAACTTTGAGTCATGTAAAATTTCATCAAGTTTTTGGTTTAAAAAATTTGCCGAAATGTATGATTGTAATTTAATATTTTTCCAATAAAAAGATGTTGAATATTCGCAAAATAAGTTTGACTTGTTGTAACTTGAATTATTATTAAATCCTTCAATAGTTAAATTTTTTTCTTTCAGATTAGAGTTAAAAAGTTGATGAGTATTTAGATATCCCAATGAAAAGGTATTGTAGTATTTTTCCCTCTTCATCAAATAAGTTGCTTTGTTATAAAAACTTTGTTTGTATACATCGCTGTTTTGAATGCTTGTATCGCTTATTTTTCCTGTTATAAAATTATTATTTGGAGTATTCAATAAATTTTGAGAAATATTATTTTTTGAAGCAAGCGAAATAAACTGTAGGGCATTTTTATCTGAAATTTTAATAGTGTATTCTGTTTTTACTTTAAAAACAAAGTCGTTTGTAGAAAGGTATGATTTGAAGACATACATATTGTTTTGAATAGTCGAAATATTGTTATTAAAGTTTAGTTTTAGAAAGTTAATGTTCGAAGTGAATAAAGATTTTTTATTTACATTAAAAATTAATTTTGCTTCTGTTTTAAACAAATTTATTCTATTAATAAAGAAATTATCTTGGCTATTAACAATGGTTTCATTATTGTTAATAAAATAATTATTTGCAAAACTTTCAGTTCCTTTAGTTTTATCGTTTAAGAAAATAAAATTATTTTTTATGCTAAGTCTAGGGCTTAATTTATAAATGAGATTATAATTTGATAAAAATGTTCTATTGAACATATTTCTATCTTCTGGAAGAACTTTTCCGAAAGATGATTCAGTAATATTTTTTTTTGCAAATATTTCTGATTCAAATGAATCGTTTTGATTAAAATCTTGTGTCAAAAACATATTGTTGTTAATGTCTTTTCCGAAATTGTTAAAAGAAACTATCCCAAAGGATTTTATTTTTTTTGAAATACCAAGTAATGTAATTGCATCATTATGAAGCAATTTATTCCCTACACCGTTTGATAAATCAGATGTTCCAGAATAGTTATTTTTATTTTTTTTTATTTTTAAATTTACCACAACTTTATCAGAGATTTCAATTCCTTTTAAAAGAGGATTTGAAGAATAGTTTTCGATTGCTTGAACTTGTTCAACCATATCAACAGAAATATTTTTTGTACCCAGAGTATAATTTGATCCAAATAAATCATCGCCTTCAAGTTTAACAGTTTCAATAGATTTTCCTTTATATTTTATCTCTCCAGTAGCTTCATTTACGGTCATCCCGGGAAGTTTTTTTATTAAATCTTCTATTTTTCTTTCAGAACCATTTAGAAATTTTTTAGGATTATAGAAAACTGTATCCTTTTTTTCTCTTATAGATTTTTCATCATTTACAATAACTTCGTCTAGTTCTATTTGTTTGTTTTCTAAAATAAAATTTAATTTTTGGTGAGATTCAATAACTTCAATTTTAATAAAACTAGATTTAAAATTTATTGCGGAAACCTCAACAAAAGTTACTGTATAATTTGGTTTTAATTTAAAATTAAACTCTCCTTTTTCGTCTGAATACAAATAACCATAAAGAATTTCTTTATTTTCAGAATCCCAAAAAGAAACACTTGCACTAGACAGAAAGTTATTATTTGAGTCTTTTACTGTTCCGGATATTTCTTGGGAATGTGAAATATAAATTTTAAATACAAATAGCAAACACAAAAAATAATGAAATTTAGTATACACTAATGTAGTTTTTTTAGTTCATCATCTAGACCAACAGGAACTTCTAAGAATAAATTAAGTTCATAATTATCATCATAACTACCTTCAGTCCATTTCATTTTTTTTCCTAAGTTTATTGCTCTTATTCTACCAGCGGTTTCCATTTGAACAATTTTCTTTTCATAGTCATTATAATTCATAACTTTATTCTGAGAGTATAAAAATTGTTTAAGTAAGTTGAGTTGTTTAAAATCTACAGTTTTAGAAATTGAATTAAATTTTAACTTCATAAAACCATTATCATCAGAAGCTTCAACAATAAGTCCTGATAAATTATGTAGTTTTAATGGGCCAAAGTTTACTTTAATTTCATCTGTAAACCATACTGTAAAAGATCTACCGTTAATAATTGTTTTTGCTTCTGTACAAAGGTATTTTCCAATTTGTTTTCTTTTCTGTTGGTTAATATTCCAATTAATTTTTTTGGTATAGTCATCTTTATATAAGATTTCAAATCCATCAAAGATAAATCGGTAGTACGAAATGGATTTATTTGCATAAAAAAATCTTAAGAATTCATTTTTGTCAAAATGACCGTCTTTTTTTTTAGGTGTTTTTATTTTACCTTTTCCAATTTCAAAAACAGATTCATTATCATGAATGTATAGTGTACTTTGACATTTAAATTTTGTATCATTACTATATTCATACCCAATTTTATATCCTTGTTGAGCAAATATTAAATTTAGATTGAAAAGTAAATAAAACAAAAATAATTTCTTCATTAATGTAGCCTTTTTAATTCTTCTTGTAGTATAATTGGTAAATCTAAATAGAGACCTAATGCATAAGAATCATCAATAAAACCCTCTGTGTTAGATTCTTTAAAATCGGCTAAACCTGCCATTTTAAATGAAATTTCACTATCAACAACAAATTTTTCATACTCATTATAATTCATGACTTTCTTTAGTCTTATATAATATTCTTTAAATTTATTAAAAGCTGATAGGTCTTTTGTTTTAGAAAAAGAAATCAAACTTATTTTTAAAAAACCAGAATCTTCAAATATTTCAACAATCAAACCTGGTAATTTATGAAATTTTAAAGGCCCAAATTTCATTGGTATATCAAATGTAAACCAAGCAGTATAAGCTCTACCATTAAGTTTTATTTTTGCTTGTGTACAATTATATTTGCCAATTTTTTTTGTTGTGTTTGTATTTATTACCCAGTTTAATTTTTCTGAATAGTTATCTTTATAAATTATTTCATCACCATAAGGATTAAATCTATAATATGATATTGTGTCATTTGCATATAAAAATCGTGATAATGAGTCATTATATTCAAAGCCAAGATTGCCATTTGACATATTAATTTGTCCGTTTCTAAAATCATTTATACTAAAAACAGCTTCTTTATTATCTGTATAAAGAGTGCTTTTGCAAGTATAATCGTTATGGTCTGTAAAATTATATTCTACTTGAAATATTTCCTGAGAAAACGAAACGTTATAAAGAAATATAATGATTATCAATACTACTTTTTTCATAAATTATTTTTTAAAATAAGAGCGAAACATTTAGTATTTCGCTCTTATAATTTTTTTCAGGTTAATTTGCTGGTACAGGTGATCCACCAGCACAATTGTGAGCTTTACAATATTTACCTGTGGCGCAAGTACATAAATTCGGGTCACTAGCTAATCCACAACAAGAAAAACCACCCACAGTACAACAAGCAACTGCTTTTAGAGGGTTTACTCTAATAGGTTTAGCAATTTTTCCTGAATTAGCAAAACTCAATGTCGCCATCATAAGAAACATTAATAGAAATAATTTTTTCATAAAAATAGTAAATTAAATTAAACAATAAATATTTTGTTTACCAAAGATTGTAAAAATTAAGATTGTTTGTAATTTAAATATTGCTATTTTTGAGCAGTTTATTGCTAATATTAAGACTTAAATTATGACAATTGGAACAAAAATTAAACTGTTACGTGATAAAAAAAGAATGTCACAAGGAGAATTGGCATTAAAATTAGGTATTGGTCAAACAACTTTGGGAAGTATAGAAAATGGCGATACTAAAAAAATTGATTTTCTTTTAATGGATAAAGTTTGTAAGGAATTCAATGTTGAATTTGAATATTTTATTGGGGAAACTAAATTAAAGCAAATAAACAAAGAAAATGGCGTTGGATATATGTCAGAAAATCAAACTTTTAATATGTCAGATAAACTCATAGAGCAATATGAAGAAAGAATAAAGGAGTATAAAATCATTATACAAGATTTACAAGAAAAACTATCTTCTAAAAAATCGTAGAATAGAAATTATACTTACGCCAAAACTAGACGAAATATCTAAAATGTTGAATGAGTTGTAGGGTTAAAACACAATTCAATCGCATTTTTTTATATCTTTACTTTATTAAAATTGTGATTATGAATTTAGAGCAACATAAATCCAAAATTATCCAAGAAGTACAAAATATTCAAGATGAAAAACTATTGGATGAAATTGATACGGTTTTGAATGGTAATTATATTGTAGCTTACACGATTGATGGAAAACCTTTAACCAAAAATCAATATATAAATCACATAGAATCTATTAGTGATTCGATTGCAAAAGGCGCAAAAACCTTTACTACAGAAGAAGTTAGAAATTGCATTTTTTCTTCAAAATAATGAATTTGGTTTGGTCGGAAGAAGCAAGTAATTCACTTGCGAATAGTTACTTTTATATACTTAAAGAAAGTCCACAAAACGCAGAAATGGTTTTTAATAAAATTGTTGAGCTTGCAGAAACTTTGCAAGACAAACGTTTTGAATATGCCATTGATCCTATTATAAAAAGGAAAAATTTCGTCACATTAGTATTTGGACTTATAAAATAATTTATGAAAGAAATTTAGATAATATAATTATTTTAGATGTTTTTGATGGAAGACAAAACCCAAATATGTTGGATAAATATTGAAAACCGTAGAATAGAAATTATCCTCACACCAAAACTAGACGAAATTTTTAAAATGTTGAATGAGTTGTAGGGTTAAAATTTCAATAAAATAAAAGTAAGGTTCAGATAATTTCTGAACCTTTTTTTGGTTTTAAATTAACATTTTACCTTTGTATCTTTGCAACTTTAAACTTCAAAATGAACTATACAATACTACCGAACACCGATATAAAAGTTAGTAAAATATGCCTTGGTACAATGACTTTTGGAGAACAAAACTCAGAAAACGAGGCGCATTCTCAGCTAGATTTTGCCATAGAAAAAGGGATTAACTTTATTGATACTGCAGAAATGTATCCCATTGCAGCTCGTGAAGCAACTCTAGGATTGACCGAGAAATATATAGGAACTTGGTTGCATAAAAATAATAATAGAGAAAATCTTGTTATTGCTACCAAAATTGCTGGACCAAATCGCAATATGGAATACATTCGCAAACCATTAGATTTTTCTAAAAACAGCATTCATAAAGCAGTAGAAACTAGTTTGAAAAATCTACAAACCGATTATATTGATTTATATCAGTTGCATTGGCCAGAACGAAAAATGAATATGTTTGGTCAACGTGGTTTTTCAATAGTAGAAGATTCTTGGCAAGACAATATCAATGAAGTACTCGTTACTTTTGATGGATTAATAAAAGAAGGAAAAATAAAACATATTGGCCTATCAAACGAAGCACCTTGGGCAGTTATGCGTTTTCTTCACGAAAGTGATAAAAATGGTTTGCCAAGAATTGTTACAATTCAAAATCCTTATTCGTTATTGAATCGTTTGTTTGAAGTAGGATTGTCTGAAATATGTTATCGCGAAAATGTTGGTTTATTAGCGTATTCACCTTTAGGTTTTGGAGTACTTTCAGGAAAGCATTTACAAGGAATTGATAGTAAATCTAGAATTGGTTTATTTCCTCAATTTGTGAGATATATTAACCCAAATTGTAACAAAGCTACACAATTATACAACCAATTAGCATTAGATAACGGTTTGACTTTAACTCAAATGGCTTTGGCATTTGTGCAACACCAACAATTTGTGTCGTCTACGATTATTGGTGCAACTACAATAGAACAATTAGCAGAAAACATAGACACTCATAATGTTGTAATATCTCAAGAGATAATAAATGAAATTAACAAAATTCAAGAATTAATTCCAAATCCAGCACCGTAATTATTCAACAATTATTTTTGATTGGTATAATTTTCCTAAAATATCTTTAGCAGAAATCAAATACATTCCCTTTGCAAATTGTGAAATATTTACAGCATTTTTATTTACTAAATTTTCTGTCAATATTACTTTGCCTGAAACATCACTAATTTTTATTTCAGATAATACAGTACCTGAATTTGTTTTGAAGAAAACTTCAGAATGAGCAGGATTAGGATAAAAAAGAATCCCGTTTTTATCAAAATTGGTCACACTCAAAGAAGAGTCTATAGTTCTGAAAATTTTCCCTGATGCACCACCAACATATAATTCGCCATTAATATCTTCTCCAAAAGTAGTTATATTATTACCAGTAAAAACAGTAGACCAAGTAATTGTTCCTGTACTATCTACCATTCCAATTTTGTTATTGCAATAATCTGCAAAGAAATAATTTCCAACAAAATTTGGATAAAGAGAACCACGATAAACATAACCACCAGTAATAGAACATGCACCAGAAGAATGAGGATATTGAGCAATTGGAAAAGTATAAGTAGTAGGTTCAGTACAAGTTGAGTAAACACTATTTCCTTCATAACATTTCCACCCAAAGTTCAAATTGTTTGGTAAAGGACTTGTTATTTTATTAATTTCTTCTATTTGATCTTGACCTACATCTGCAATCCACAAATCTCCAGTTTCTTTATCAAACGAAAATTTCCAAGGATTTCTAACGCCTACTGCCCAAATCTCATCATTTCCATCAATTCCTAAATAAGGATTCGTTGGAGGAATTCCGTATGGAAAAGCCGAATCGACATCTATACGAAGCATTTTTCCTAAATTTTCAGTTATATCTTGGGCTCTATTTCCCGGATCACCAGCGCTTCCTCCATCACCCATACCAATATATAAATAACCATCAGGGCCAAATTTTATACTTCCACCATTATGATTAGAAAAAGGTTGATCTACAGTCAGTATAATGGTTCCAGCTGAATCTGCAATATCTGGATTGCTAGAAACAGAATATCTAGCAATAACAGTACTTCCAGTAATATTGGTATAATTTAAATAGAAGAAACCATTTGTAGCATAATTAGGATGAAAAGCCAAGCCTAATAATCCTCTTTCGCCACCAGAAGAAATAGTTGCATTTGTCAGTGTAAGAAAAGGAGTGGTATTAGTTACTCCGTTTGGATTTAATATTTTAATAATTCCACCTTGCTGAACAACAAATAATCTTGCATCATTTACAGGATGTGTTATTTCTGTAGGGCTAGAAAATCCAGTTGCAAAAACATTCAATCCAACAGTTTGCGAAAAAGTAAGTAGTGATAAAAACGATAAAAATAGAGTAAAGATAGTTTTCATAGTTTCAATTTTTTTAGAAAAGTAAATGTACAAAAAAATAAATTGGTTTTTCTAAAGAATTCATACCATTTAAGAATATAGTTTAATCTTTAAAAAAATTGCAAAAAATCTATTTAACTATTTAGAAACACTGATGTCCGATAAAATCATACTAAATAGGATTGAAGACAATGATAATGACACATAACAAACAGTTCACTCCTAGGGAG
Source organism: Flavobacterium sp. (assembly GCA_043744095.1). Classification (GTDB taxonomy): domain Bacteria; phylum Bacteroidota; class Bacteroidia; order Flavobacteriales; family Flavobacteriaceae; genus Flavobacterium. The sequence goes on along the minus strand of JAYTVI010000058.1, from coordinate 1,856 downwards.
CTTACTTTGAAGATTATATTTTTATTACAAACAGTTTGTCCCGATGGGACTAAAATAGCTCAGTAGGAGCGAAATGTTTGTAATATTAGTTTGTGTTTTGTTGGTTTTAGCCCCATCGGGGCGAAATGTAATTTTTTATCGGACATCAGTGATTTAGAAATTAAGTTTCATTCAGTCTGAATGAAACTTAATTTCTAAATGGTTTAAAAAAAACTAACTGTTTCATATTTATAATTGACAGAACTTTAAATGATATAACTATCAAATTTCTATAAAAAAGCCTTCTAATTTAGAAGGCTTTTACTGATTTATAAATTTCCGATATTTTTATCCTTTGGATATTTTACTTTATAACTTATCCTAACTTTTTTGGTTTCGTTGGGTTTTAAATCCAAATCCCAGGTGAGAATTCCGGTTTCGGCATTGATTTTTGCATTATTATTTTCAACCAATTCTACTTCAATTTCTTTGTCTGGACTTAACGGATATTGGTCTTTAAGTAATAATTGTACTGTTTCTTTTTTATTATTTCGAATCGTAATATCAAAAGTAAAAGTTTGCTCTTTTTTTGAAGACAAAAATTTTGTTCCAGACTTGTCGATCACTTTTTCTCGTTTAATTGTAATTTTTTTATCTCTTCCCATACTCAAATTCAAAGTGTCTGACGTTTGGTTTGGATTAATAAATGTTTTGCCAACATACATTCCTTCAAAAATAATATTCGCTTCGCCTTGCAGTAAATTATATTTAGAATAATCGTTTATTTCTGCCAATAAAAACGCTTCTTTTTCTACTCTTGGTGCAGCATAATACTTGTAGGTTGCAGGTAGTTTTATTTCTTTTAAGGCTACACTATGTGCTTTTCCATTAGATAAAATATCATAAGGAATATCAATGTCAAACGAAATATTGAGTTGGTTTTCGTTAACTGTTGTAAAATTTGAAACTGATGCTGTTTCCATCATAGCATCAGATTGAACTGTAACTCCTGCAGCTCTTCCTTGCAATTGATTCGTCACATTTTTCTGTTGATAACCGTATTGATTTTCATAATTATACTGCAACCACCACGCACTCAAAATTGGTGCTTGATTATTTTGATTAGGATTGCCACTAGACAATGTTAGTTTTACTTTTTTCCAATCAATTCCGGTGTTTTGAATCACTTGTGCTTTATACATCATATTGATTGGTGTGGCAATACTTTCGGCACGCAAATCATAAAATGGTGACCAAGATGCATTGTTACTGATATAGTTAATGTCAAAATCTACAGTTCCAGCCACTTCATTCATCACTTGTAAAATCAATTTTCCTTTCGAGGTTTTATCTTCATTTTTGGTGTTTATTTCGAGTTTGTTTCTCAAATTGGTCAAAACCAAATTAAGTTTGTTGACTTTCTCTTCTAAAACATCGTAAGAGTTATTAATTTCAGTACGTTTTAGTTTATAATAATCAAGCATTTTCATTAATTCACTTACATTTAAACCAGAGTTAACGCCATATACTTGTTGGTTTTTATCTAACAATTCAATAGCTTTTGCTTCTGAATCTTTGGCATTGGTAACTTTTTGAATTTCTTTTTCGACCAATTTTATGCTATCACGAACCGCTTTTATAGCTGGAGATTTTTCGTCTATTTCGTATTCAGAAATGTAGTTGTTGGTAAACTGAACCGAAAGCACAGTGACTGTAGACGGAGCACCTATTTGAACCGTATTTTCGTTCAAATAATCAGCAACATTTTTTACTACAATTTCACTAGTTCCTTTTGGGAGAATTGCCGTAGTACTTTGCCCAATTTCGACAGAATTAAAATAAACAGTTGCTGTTTTTACTTTGGCAGTAGTAAAAAT
>JAYTVI010000057.1:0-27036 GCA_043744095.1 Flavobacterium sp. | reverse complement strand
TTCCGTAACCGATAACAATTACTTCATTTAATTTTTGTTGGTCGTCTTTCAAAACAACGTTTACAACACTTTTTCCGGCAACACTTACTTCTTGTGTTGATAATCCGATGTAACTAAAAACTAAAACAGCATTTTCACCAGCATTTTTGATGGCGTATTTACCGTTAAGGTCTGTTGATGCACTGTTTGTAGTTCCTTTTACAACGACCGATGCACCTGGCAATGGACCGTTACTGTCAGATACTGTTCCCGAAATGTCTTGCGAGTAAGCAAAACCACCAGTAAGTACCGTTAGAAATACTAATAGGCCTTTGAGTAGTCTATTTTTCATACGTAATAAATAAATTGGTTAGTATTAGTTTATATTATCTCCAAATTTAGATAAATATTAAGATATAATTAAGAAACTGCACAACGAAATCGATATAGTAACACCGAAAACGTTTTCGATATGGGATTTCTTTCACTAATTAATTACATTATTATTAAAAATATTCCTTTTTAAAACTAATCTAATTTTTTTTATGAATTAAAATTATTGATAGAATAATTAATACCTAAAATAATTGCGAATATGATAATCAATATAGTAATCGCAAGAGTTTTGTTACTTTATATTTAAATTATCTACGAAAACGTTGTAATATCTTAATAATTTAATAAAAAAAACCACAAATGTTAACTTATTAAAAAGTGGCATTTGTGGCTTTAAAAAAAAGAAACTTTATCTTAAATATTAATTTTGAATTGTAATATTCTTGTTATCAACACCTAATCCTATAATTTTTAAAGATTTCCATTGTTTTGGCAATATTCCTTTGTTGAATTTTAACCCATTATCAGTTTGTTCTACACCGCCAAAACCATATATTACAGCTTGCAACATTGCTCCTGCTCCAGTTGCAAAATAAGGATTGTTGCTATTTGCTGATTCTGAGAAAACGCCAAATGGTGGACGGCTATTAGGCAAATAGGCTTTTAAAAAATGGTCATAGGCTTTTTCTTTATCGCCTAAACGTGCATATAAAACAGATAAAATTCCGTGAGCCATTGCTGGACCATCTTTTTTATCGACTTTCTCTGAATAATAAACCAAATCTCTAGTAATTTGTTCTTTGTCGGTAATAATATGTAATGGATAGGCCAATAAATTTACATCGCCTTGCTTTATAACTTGACCGTTATATCCTTTGTAATTTTGTGTGATACCGTTTGCATTATGAATCACAATATTATTAGAAACTTCAACCCATTTCGGGTCTACTGGTTCTCCTAGAATTGTTGCTGCTTTGATGGTGTTTTTTAATGCTTCGATTGCAGAAGCGTTTGTGAAAGCATTATCATCTACATGTTGTGCATATTCATCGGCACCAACAACATTAAGAATAGAATAACTTCCGTCAGCATTTTTAACTACACGACTTACCCAAAAATCGGCAGTTGCTTCTAGAACTTTATATTCACTACGCAACCACGATTTATCTTGTGTCATTGCATAATAATTCCAAAATGCTATAGCGACATCAGAAGTAATGTGTTGTTCAAAAATTCCTGTCAAAGCCCAAGTTGGCGTTGCTTCTTCGCCAGTATCGTCGCTTTCCCAAGGAAACATTGCACCTTTATAACCATAAATTGTTGCTTTTTGTTTGGCTTTTTGCAATCTATCAGAACGGTAATCTAAACACGATTTTGCCATATCGGGTTGCAATGCTAATAAGGTTGGATACATCCAAAGTTCAGAATCCCAAAAAATATGTCCGTTGTAACCTTGGCTTGACAATCCCATTGGAGCAATACTCTGACGGGTTTCTGGTCGAATAAACGAATACAAATTATACAATGCAAATCGAACTCTTTGTTGTGCATCTAAATCACCTTCGATTACAATATCTCCTGTTTTCCATAATGTTGCCCACGCTTTTTTATGTCGGTCTAATAATTTATCAATTCCTTCTTGCAAAGCAAAAATAGGTTGCCGTTCTGATTCATTTAGCGGATCGGTAATATCTTTAGAAGTACATATTCCGCCAGCAACTGCAAATCGGTATTTTTTTCCTTTTAGAAGTTTTTTTGAAAACCCTACTTCAGTTCCAACTTGAGATAAAGTTTCTGTTTGTCCATCAAACAAAAAAGTGGTAGAAGCAGCGATTGTAATTTTATCATTCAACGTTTTGGCAGAAGTTCCGAAAACAGGCATCAAAAACTGATTGTCTTTCAAAACTCGATATTGACTTTTAGCATCTTTCAATTCATCTGGCACAACCATATAATTAAAAGCAGAAATTTCAATATCTTTTCTAGGCATAATTTCAATTATTGCCATTGCAGAATACGGAATTGCACGATTGGCAAGAATGGTATAATCAATAGTAGCATAGTCTTTATATGAAAATGAAACCGTACTCATTCCTTCTTTCATAGAAACTACTTGACTCCAATTGTCAATATTATCCGATTTTATCAATTCGTTATTGATGCTTATATGCAAATTCAAAAACTCAATTCCACGAACAATTTTACTAATGCCGTTTTCGGTACTTGGTTGATAAACACCATTCAGGATAATTTCTTTTGTTTTTAGTGGTACATCGTTGGTTACAATTCCGATTTGACCATTTGCCATCGAAACACCAAAATAATTTTGACGAGAATTTGCAGTCAAATGCCATTCGTCAGATTTTACTTGTCCAAAAAGTGCTATATATAATAAGGTAGAAAAAAGTGTTAATTTAGTTTTCATTTTTATGAAATTTTATTTCCAAATTTATCGATTTAATTTATTATAACCGAATAAATTTTTCAAAGTATAATGATCCTTTAATCGAAAACGTTTTCGGTTGCAATTGATGCGATTTCTTTATTTTGAAAATTAAATTTAAAAAAAGGAATTCTATTTTTATAGAAAATAAAAACAAAAAATATTTCAAATGTTTATTAATTTCAAACCTTTACATATAATTTTATGCTTGTTATTAATAACGTTAAGTAGCTGTAAAAAGGAAGTAAATAATTCCATTATTGAAATTAAATCGTCTATAAAAACTACTTTAGATTCCTCAATCCTTTACAAAGAACAATTTCGACCTCAATTTCACTTTTCGCCTAAAAAAAATTGGATGAATGACCCAAACGGAATGGTTTTTTACAAAGGAATCTATCATTTGTTTTATCAATATTATCCCAACGCTATTGTTTGGGGTCCAATGCATTGGGGTCACACAACCTCAACGGATTTAATTCATTGGAAACACCATAAAATAGCTCTTTTTCCTGATGCTTTAGGGTATGTTTTTTCTGGAAGTATAGTTGTAGATTTTACAAATTCGTCGGGTTTAGGAACTTTAAAAAATCCTCCTATGATTGCCATTTTCACTTATCACAATATGGAATTTGAAAAAGCAAAAAAAAATAATACACAAACGCAAGGCTTAGCCTACAGTTTGGATGAAGGTGAAACTTGGGTAAAATACAAATTCAACCCCATAATAAATAACTTGGATAAAAAAGATTTTAGAGACCCGAAATGTTTCTGGAATGAAGCAACAAAACAGTGGAATTTGGTTTTAGTTGCAGGAGATAGAGCGCAATTTTACTCATCAACAAATTTATTAAATTGGAAACTAGAAAGTGAATTTGGAAAAAATAGTGGCGCACACGGTGGTGTTTGGGAATGTCCAGATTTGTTTAAATTAAAAGTGAATAATGAAGAAAAATGGGTTTTACTTATAAGTGTAAATCCTGGCGCACCAAATGGAGGTTCTGGTACGCAATATTTTGTTGGAGATTTTGATGGTAAACAATTTAAAACCAATCAAAAAGAGGTAAAATGGCTAGATTATGGTACCGATAATTATGCAGGAGTAACTTATTCCAATTGTCCAAAAAACGAACGTATCTTTATTGGATGGATGAGCAATTGGCAATATGCAACCAAAACACCTACAAAACACTGGAGAAGTGCGATGACTTTGCCTAGAAAATTATCATTAGCACTTATAAACAATGATTATGTGCTTCAAAACAGTCCTGTAACATCTTTTAAAAAATTATTAAAAACCGAATATTCAAATGAATTAGTTGCTATTGAAAAAAATAAAAAAACAACCCTAAATTATACTTCTTTAAACCAATCAGAAATTGATTTTGAAGTAGAAAATAAAAATTTAGAATTGGTTTTTTACAATGACGAAAAAGATTCTTTGAAAGTTAGTTATGATGAAAAATCAAATCAGTTTTTAATAGATCGTATGCACTCAGGAATAATAGATTTTGAAGAAAATTTCGCTTCACAACCACATAAAACAATTCTAAAAAACTTAACTTCTAAAACAAAAAATTATAAAATTATTCTCGATCAGTCTAGTATAGAAATTTTCTTGAATAATGGTGTTTATAGTTTTACGGAACAAATTTTTCCGAAAAAACCCTACAATCATTTATCCATTAAAACAGACGAAGGTTTAGAATTGAAGAAGTTTAAAATAAGTGCTATTCCATCTATTTGGAATTAAAAATCAATTATTTATGCAAAACAAAAAATTATTATATTGGTCGATTGTGGTTGCTTTAGCTGGATTTTTGTTCGGTTTTGATACCGTTGTGATTTCTGGAGCAGACAAACAATTACAAAATTTATGGCATTCGTCCGATTTGTTTCACGGATTGGTTGTAATGTCATCTGCATTATGGGGAACCTTACTTGGCTCTATTTTTGGCTCTTTTCCAACCAATATTTTAGGAAGAAAGAAAACATTAATTGGCATCGGAATTTTATTTTTTCTTTCGGCAATAGGAACTTCATTTGCAAACGATCCGATATTTTTTGCCATTTTTAGATTTTTAGGCGGAATCGGAATTGGTGTATCTACAATTGTAGCACCAACTTATGTTTCTGAGATTGCGCCAGCCAAAAACAGAGGAAAACTGGTTGCTTTATACCAATTTAATATCGTTTTTGGAATTTTAATTGCTTTCACATCTAATTATTTTTTACAAGATATTGGCGAAAATTCTTGGCGTTGGATGTTAGGAATTCAAACTGTTCCTGCTTTAATTTATACTTTTCTGATTTTTGGAATTCCAGAAAGTCCACGATGGATTTTAGAGTATAAAAAAGACAAACAAAAAGCAATTTCTATTTTAAAACTCATTAATTCTGATGCAGAAGTGGAAGAAGAAATTTTAGCGATAGAAAAAGAACAACAAACAGAAACCAAACACGAATCTATATTTATGTCAAAATACAGAAAACCGTTGCTTTTGGCTTTCTTTATTGCTTTTTTCAATCAATTTTCTGGGATAAATGCGTTTTTATATTATGCTCCTAGAATATTTGAATTAGCAGGATTAGAAAAATCAGCTTCCTTTTTGAGTAGTATTGGCATTGGAATTATTAATTTAATTTTTACAATGATTGGAATTTCGCTGATTGATAAATTCGGAAGAAAAACATTAATGTATTACGGTTCTGTTGGTTACATTATATCTTTAGGTTTGGTCACACTAGCATTTTATTTAGATTGGAAAGGCATTGCAATTCCGGTTTTTTTCTTTCTATTTATCGCCTCGCACGCCATTGGTCAAGGTGCTGTAATTTGGGTATTTATTTCAGAATTATTTCCTAATAAACTCCGAGCAGCAGGAACTTCTTTTGGAACATCAGTTCATTGGGTTTTGGCGGCTTTAATTCCATCATTCATTCCGTTTTTATTCGAAAAAATTGGCACAACAACCGTGTTTTGTATTTTTAGTGTAATGATGGTTTTTCAACTAATTTGGGTTTATTTTAAAATGCCAGAAACCAAAGGAAGAACACTTGAAGAATTGTCTGAAAGTTTATCAAATACTCAAAAAATATGAGTGAAAATCTAAACATCGTTTGTTATGGCGAAGTATTATTTGATATTTTTCCTACGCATACCAAAATTGGTGGCGCACCATTGAATGTGGCTTTACGATTGGCATCATTGGGTGTAAACGCAAAAATTATTAGCCGAATTGGGAATGACGCCATTGGAAAAAAACTTTTAGATTTTGTTTCTAAAAACAACATTGAAACCAATACAATTCAGATAGATACTGATTTACCAACTGGAGAAGTTTTTGTAAAATTAGACGAAAAAGGTTCGGCATCATACACCATAAATTATCCTGCAGCGTGGGACAAAATTGAAAGTAATGAAACTACAAAAAATTGTATTAAAAATGCTGACGCTTTAATTTTCGGCAGCTTAGTTTGCCGTGATGTTGTTTCTTTTCAAACATTGAAAGATTTACTATCCATTTCAAAATTTAAAATAGTTGATGTCAATTTACGAAAACCATTTTACAGCAAAGAAATTCTACTTGAATTAATGAATTTAACTGATTTTATAAAATGTAATGATGAAGAATTGCAAGAAATTTGCACTTTCTTTAATTCGCCTTTTCAATCCATTGAAGAAAATATGATATTTCTTTCGGAACAAACCAATACTAAAGCTGTTTGTGTTACCAAAGGCAGCAATGGTGCAGTTTTGTATTTTGAAAACAAATTTTATTACAATACGGGTTACCAAGTAAAAGTTGTAGATACCGTTGGTGCTGGCGATTCCTTTTTGGCGGGATTAATTAGTAAATTGTTATCCGAAAAAGACCCGCAACAAGCATTAAATTTTGGCTGTGCTATTGGTGCATTGGTTGCCAAAAGTGAAGGAGCAAATCCAAAAATTTCTAAAGAAGAGATTTTAAAAATTATGAAATAAAAAAATATACTATGAAATTTAAAATTACATTACTGTCATTATTGAGTATTATTTCAGTTTTTGCACAAGAAAAATCAAAAACTTTAGACAGAAAATGGTGGAAAGAAGCCGTTGTTTATCAAATTTATCCTCGAAGTTTTAAAGATACTAATGGCGATGGAGTTGGTGATTTAAAAGGAATTATCGAAAAATTAGATTATATAAAAAGTCTAGGCGTAGATGTGATTTGGTTAAATCCAATTTATGGTTCTCCGAATGCCGATAATGGATATGATATTTCAGATTATCAAGCCATTATGAAAGAATTTGGGACAATGGATGATTTTGATACACTGCTAAAAGGAATGCACGTTAGAGGTTTGAAATTGGTGATGGATTTGGTAGTTAATCACAGTTCTGATGAGCATAAATGGTTTCAAGAAAGTAGAAAATCTAGAGACAATCCTTATAGAGATTATTACCATTGGTGGCCAGCCGAAAAAGGAAAACCAGCTTTCAGACCAGGTGCTTTTGAAGCCGACGGTAGTGGTTGGAGATATGACAAAACAACTGACTCATACTATTTACATTATTTCAACTACAAACAACCCGATTTGAATTGGGAAAACCCAAAATTGCGTCAAGAAATTTACTCTATGATGCGATGGTGGTTGGATAAAGGCATTGATGGATTTAGAATGGATGTGATTCCGTTTATTTCAAAAGATACTAATTTTCCTGTAATTACACAAGCAGATTTGGATAAAAACTATGAAGGTCGTTGGGATGTTTTTATGGGTGAAGGTCCACACCTTCACGATTATTTGCAAGAAATGAACAAAGAGGTTTTAAGCAAATATGATTGTATGTCACTTGCTGAAGGTGCAGGAATGTTGAAATCTACTGCTTTGAATTTTGTAGACCCTGCAAGAAAAGAACTCAATATGGGGTATCATTTTGAAGGAACTAATCTAGGATATGTTCCAGGTTATTTTAAAAAATCTGGACCATACAAATTAACAGATTTTAAAAAAATATATTCTGATTGGGATGCTGTTTATAAAGAAAAAGGTTGGGGAACAACCTATTTAGGCAATCACGATCAACCAAGAATGGTTTCTCGTTGGGGAAATGACTCTGAAAAATACCGTGCAGTTTCTTCTAAAATGTTGACCACTTTTTTACTTTCTATGACAGGAACGCCTTATTATTATTTTGGTGACGAAATTGGAATGACTAACATCAAATTTGATAAAATTGAAGATTATAGAGATATTGAAGTCTTTGCAGAATATGAAAAAGTAAAAATTGCAGGTGGCGATTTAAAACAATTCATTGAAGACCAAAAAACGGGTGGAGCACGAGACAACGGAAGAACACCGATGCAATGGAATGCCAAAGAAAATGGAGGTTTTACAACCGGAACTTCTTGGCTAAAAGTGAATGATAATAAAGCAACGCTGAATGTTGAAGCTCAAGAAAAAGACCCCAATTCTAATTTGAATTATTTCAAGAAAATGGTCAAAACCAGAAAAGAAAACTTGGCTTTAACTTATGGAAAATATACTTTAGTTGACGCTAACAATCAACAAATTTATGCTTACACCAAAGAATTAGATGGTAAAAAACTATTGGTGGTTCTTAATTTTTCCGATAAAGTAGTCAAATTGAATTCAAAATTAATAACAAAAAAATCAAAAGTTTTGATTGGGAATTATAAAACTTCTAGCAAAACTGGAACTTTTCAACCTTATGAAGCTGTGATTTATAAATTGTATTATATAAACTACCAAAAAAAAATTAACCCTTTTGTAGGTTAAACAATTGATTATGAAAAAAATAATTATTAATAGCTTATTATTTATTTTAACGTTCAATACTTTACAATCTCAAAACAAAACACAAAACAATTTAGAAAAAAAATGGTGGAAAGAAGCCGTAGTGTATCAAATATATCCAAGAAGTTTTAAGGATAGTAATGGTGACGGTATTGGCGATTTAAAAGGAATTATTTCTAAACTTGATTATTTAAAAAGCCTGGGAATTACAGCTATTTGGTTAAATCCAATTTACGAATCTCCAAACGATGATAATGGCTATGACATTAGTAATTATCGTGAAATTATGAAAGATTTTGGCACCATGGCAGATTTTGACCAATTGCTAAAAGGTATGCATGAAAGAAACATCAAACTAGTAATGGATTTGGTCGTAAATCATTGTTCTGACGAGCATTTTTGGTTTCAAGAAAGCAGAAAATCTAGAGATAATAAATATAGAAATTATTTTTATTGGTGGCCAGCAGAAAAAGGAACTCCGCCATATCGTTGGAGTTGGTTTGATGTAAATAGCAATGCTTGGAAATATGATGCCCAAACAAACTCTTATTATTTGCATTATTTTTCTCAAAAACAACCTGATTTAAACTGGAACAATCCTGAGCTTCGTAACGAAATTTACGATATGATGAAATTCTGGCTAGACAAAGGAATTGATGGATTTAGAATGGATGCTTTTCAATTTATTTCAAGAGACGATACTTTTCCTGAATTGGCAAATGACATCAAAGACAAACCAATAGAAATAATAAAATATTACGGAAATGGTCCTCACTTGCACGACTATATTAAGGAAATGAATCGTGAGGTTTTGAGTAAATATCCTAATGTGATGACAGTTGCAGAAGGCGCAGGTGATTCTCCAAAAGCAGCAATGAAATTTGTCGATCCTGATAGAAAAGAACTCAATATTGCTTATCATTTTGAAAGTGTAGATATAGGCAAACATATATCAGATTTTGGATTGGTGAAATACAAAAATATTTTTTCAAAATATGATGAAACGTTTAAAGATAAAGCCTGGCTTTCTATTTTTATGGCAAATCACGACCAACCTCGAATGGTCTCAAAGTTTGGAAATGATAGCCCAGAATACCGCGAAATTTCTTCAAAAATGTTGACTACTTTTGTTTTATCGATGCGTGGCACAAGCTTTTATTTTCAAGGTGATGAAATTGGTATGGACAATATTCGTTTTGATAATATTGAGGATTATAATGATGTTGATACTAGAAATAGATACCAATTCCTAAAAGAAAATAATGGTGATTTAAAAGCTTTTCTTGAAGAAAGGAAACAAACTTCTAGAGAAAATGGCAGAACTCCTTTTCAGTGGAATTCATCAACAAATGCTGGGTTTACAACAGGTATACCTTGGTTGAAAGTAAATGAAAATCACATAAGCTTGAATGCAGAAACTCAAGAAAAAGACCCAAATTCTGTATTAAACTATTTTAGAAAAATAGTAAAATTAAGAGCTAAAAATGATGTTCTTGTATACGGAAAATTTACTTTGATAGATCCAGAAAACGCTAATGTTTTTGCATACACAAGAGAATTAAATGGCAAAAAAATGCTAATTGTTTTGAATTTTTCTAAAGAGAAAGCAAGTTTAAAAACCGAATTGAAAACTAAAAATGCTAAAATATTAATCAATAATTATGCTACTCCAAACAATTCAAATGAATTGAGACCATACGAAGCAGTAATATATCAGCTATAAATGGGTATACTTAAAAAAAATAACAGGATTGATGTTGTAGATGCGTTACGTGGTTTTGCCATAATGTGTATTGTTTTATTACACAATATGGAGCATTTTGAGTTTTATTATACACCAACAAATTTCCCTCAATGGTTAATAAATTTAGATGCTTCTATATTAAGTACTGCTTATTTTCTATTTGGTGGTAAAGCATATGCTATTTTTGCCATTCTTTTTGGATTTAGTTTTTATATTCAGAACGATAATCAGAATAAGCAAGGAAATGATTTTAGATTGCGATTCTTTTGGCGAATGTGTTTGCTTTTGGTTTTCGGATTTATAAATACTGCCTTCTACCAAGGTGATATTTTAACTTTATATGCTATTTTAGGATTGGTTTTAATTCCGGTTTGTAATTTAAGTAACAAAACTGTTTTTATTATTTCAGTTTTATTACTATTACAACCAATGGAATGGGGAAAATATCTTTATATTGTTCTAAATCCCACCTATATTCCTTCGCCAAATTTATCCGAAAGTTATTATGCCGAAATTGCAGATTATATGAATAATGGCGGTTTTTGGGACTATATGATTGGTGATGTAACCAAAGGGAAAGCAGCATCATTATTGTGGTCATGGGAAAACGGACGTTTTTTTCAAGCACCAGCTTTGTTTATGTTAGGAATGTTAGCAGGTAGAAAACAATTATTTGCTATAACACCAGAAAATTTAGTATTCTGGAAAAAAATTGCTCGATATGCATTTTTAATTTTTATTCCTTTATATACTTTTGTAGTATTCTTGCCTGACTTTGTAGTAAACAAGTTTGCGTTTGCAAGGTTAAATGTGATTTTTAACTCTTATGCAAATTTTGCAATGATGCTAGTTTGGGTTTCAGGATTTATTCTCTTATTTTACCAATCTAAATTAAACAAATTACTTTCGAAGCTTATTCCATTCGGAAAAATGAGTTTATCTAATTATATGATTCAATCTATAATTGGGTCAACATTATATTACAAATACGGTTTTGGATTGTATAAATATACTGGCGCAACAATGTGTTTGTTTATTGGAATTGTATTATTTTTACTTAATGTAGCCTTTTGTACTTGGTGGCTTAAAAAAAACAAACAAGGACCATTAGAATTTATTTGGCACAAATTAACTTGGATAAAATTATGAAAAAAATCACATCACTATTATTTATTTTTATTAGCTTAAATGCAATTTCGCAAAGCAAACTTCCTTATCAAAATTCAACTTTGCCAACTCAACAAAGAGTAAAAGATTTATTGAGTAGAATGACTATTGAAGAAAAAGCGGGACAATTAAACCAAATAAACGGAGGTGCATTTACTGGTCCAGCAGGAAATGATGTTGGCCAAAACCAAAAATCTGAATTAGTAAAAAAAGGTAAAGTTGGCTCACTACTTAATGTTGTTGGTGTTGCAGATACTCACGCTATTCAAGAAAAAGCAATGCAAAGTAGGTTAAAAATTCCATTGCTATTTGGTTATGACGTTATTCACGGTTACAAAACAATTTTTCCAATACCTTTAGCAGAAGCTTGTAGTTGGAACTTATCAAACATTCAAAAAAACTCCTCAATTGCAGCAAAAGAAGCTTCGGCAGCAGGAATTCACTGGACATTTGCACCAATGTGTGATGTGAGCAATGATCCTCGTTGGGGAAGAATTATGGAAGGTGCAGGAGAAGATCCATATTATGCAGGATTAGTTTCTGCAGCAAGAGTAAAAGGATTTCAAGGAAATTTAAAAGACAACGAGCACGTAATGGCTTGTGTAAAACATTTTGCTGCATATGGTGCTGTTGAAGCTGGAAAAGAATACAATCAAGTAGATGTAAGTCGCCCTTTGTTATGGAATAAATATTTTCCTTCCTACAAAGCAGCTGTTGATGCTGGAGCTGCAACAGTTATGAATGCTTTTAATGTTGTTGACGGAATTCCCGCAAGTGCAAATTCGTTTTTGGTTACTGATGTATTAAAGAAAAAATGGGGATTCAAAGGATTTTTAGTTTCAGATTGGGCTTCTTTCAAAGAAGAAATTACACACGGTTTTGCAGAAAACGAAAAAGATGCTGCACTAAAATCACTTCAAGCCGGCAGTATGATGGATATGCAGAGTAATGTTTCTGTTCAATATTTACCCGAATTAGTAAAAGAAGGAAAAATATCTTTAGCACAACTTGATGAAGCTGTTGGAAGAATTTTAACCCAAAAATTTAATTTGGGATTGTTCGAAAATCCATATAAATTTTGTGATACTACAAACGAAAAAAATAAAATTTTTACTTCAGAAAACAGAGCAATTGCAAAACAAGCTGCAGAAGACGCAATACTTTTACTAAAGAACAACAATTCGGTTTTACCAATTTCTATTGATAAAAAAGTGGCTTTGATAGGACTTTATGCCAATAGTAAAGAGGATATGTTCGATTTTTGGGTAGCTCAAGGAAATAGTAAAGATGCGGTAACTGTTTTTGAAGGATTAAAAAGCAAAGTATCAAATCTAAGTTTTTGTAATGGATACAATGCAGATAATACAACCAATCAAGATTTGATAAATGAAGCTGTAAAAAATGCTTCTGATTCTGATGTAGTTATTGTAAACATAGGATTAAGTGGCAAAATGGCTGGTGAAGATAGAGCACTTGCAAACCCAACAATAAGTAAAGGGCAAATTGATTTATTGACCGCTTTACAAAAAACCGGAAAGCCAATTGTAGCATTAATTTCTAGTGGAAGACCACTAATTTTAACAGAAGCTGAACCGCTTACTGATGCAATTGTGCAATGTTGGATATTAGGAACAGAACACGGTAATGCAATTGCCTCAATGCTCTTGGGCGAATACAATCCATCTGCAAAAACCGTAGTAACTTTTCCTTATGCAATAGGTCAAATTCCTATTTATTATAACCGATTTAATACAGGTAGACCTACAGAAACTGATGGTTTTGGCAATTGGTTTAGTCGTTATAGAGATGTGCCTAGCGAACCTTTGTTCCCATTTGGATATGGATTAAGCTACACCAATTATACCTACGGTGAAATTAAATTATCGTCATCAGAAATTAAAAAAACAGATAAATTAATTTGCAAAATTTCAGTTACAAATTCAGGAAAAATGGATGGCGAAGAAATTATTCAATTGTATATTAGAGACTATGCAGCATCTATAGTAAGACCAATATTAGAGCTAAAAGCTTTCGAAAAAATAAAAATAAAAGCAGGTGAAACCAAAGAAATATCTTTTTCATTATCACAAAAAGAACTTTCCTTTTATAATGCCAATGGCGATACAATAATCGAACCCGGAAAATTCAGCGTTTTTATAGGTCCAAATTCAAAAGAGTTAAAAAAAGCAGATTTTCAGTTAAAATAAATTTTACAATTATAATATGAATTAAATAATTATATTATGAGAAAAAATATTTCAATAATTTTAATAGTTATTTTGTTTTCCTGTAAAGAAAATAAAAAAGAAAATTTAATTTCAGAAACACCATCTATAACTACTTCAAAATGGTGGAAAGAAGCAATTATTTATCAATTATATCCAAGAAGTTTTCAGGACAGCAATGGTGATGGTGTAGGCGATTTAAAAGGCATAACCAATAGATTAGACTATTTGCAAAGTCTTGGTATAGATGCCATTTGGTTGAATCCTATTTGTGCATCACCAAATGATGATAATGGTTACGATATTAGTGATTATCGTGCCATAATGAAGGAAATGGGCACCATGCAAGACTTTGATGAAATGCTTACAGGTATTAAAAAACGTAATATCAAACTCATAATGGATTTGGTTATAAACCACAGTAGTGATGAGCACAATTGGTTTATAGAAGCAAAAAAATCTAGAGACAATAAATATTACAATTATTATCATTGGTGGCCAGCAGAAAAAGGAACTCCACCAAAACGATACAGCTTATTTGACGAAAATGCAGATGCATGGCGTTTTAACAAACCAACAAATAGTTATTATTTACATTATTTTTCTAGAAAACAACCCGATTTAAATTGGGAAAACCCTACTCTTCGTAAAGAAATGTATGCTATTATGAAGTTTTGGTTAGACAAAGGTGTAAGTGGTTTTCGTATGGATGCCTTTCCGTTTATAGCAAAAGATACAACTTGGCCAACAATGCCAACCGATTTTACAAACGAGCAATTTGTTCGCTATTATGGTACAGATCCAAAAGTTCATGATTATCTAAAGGAAATGAATGATCAAGTATTAAGCAAATACAAAGATGTTTACACAGTTGGTGAAGGTGGCGTAATTCCTTTTAGTAAAGTTATGGATTATGTAAACGAAGATAGAAACGAAATAAATACTTTATATCATGATGAAATTGCAAATATTTGGGGAAGAAATGAATATGACAAAGGAGATTATGTAATATGTAGAGATAATGTTATTGGTATAAAAGAAATTATATCTAAATGGGATACCAAATTTCAAGAAAAAGGATGGAATACAGTTTATTTTACCAATCACGATCAAAGTCGAGCAGTTAGTCGTTATGGGAATGACGCACCAGAATATAGGGATGCAAGTGCAAAAATGCTTTATACTTTTTTATTAACACAACGTGCAACACCCTATATTTATAATGGAGACGAAATTGGAATGAGCAATATTCGCTTCAAAAAAGTAGAACAATACAACGATTTACAAACCAGAAACCGATATAATATTGAACTCAAAAAAAGTCAAAAAGAAGCAGATGATTATCTAAAAATGCAAGCCGAACTAAGTCGAGACAATAGTAGAACACCAATGCAGTGGAATAGTTCAACAAATGCTGGTTTTACAATTGGAAATCCTTGGTTGACCATAAATGAAAACTTTAAAACGGTAAATGTTGAAGCTAGTGAAAAAGATAAAAATTCGATTTTAAATTACCTTAAAGCTTTAGCAAAAATCAGAAAAAGTAATCCAGAACTAATATACGGAAAAATAGAAATACTAGATAAAGAAAATCCTGCTATAATTGCTTATTCAAGAACTTTTAATAATAAAAAGTTTATTGTATTATTGAATTTTACAAAAAACAATGCAAAACTTAATTCAGAAATAGATTTTAATAAAACAAAAATAGTTATTGGCAATCTAGAAAATCTTAGTAAAAATGGTAGTTTAAAACCATATGAAGCTGTTATTTTAAAACAAAATTAAATAAAAGTAAATTCAACAATTAGCAGTTAATTAAAAATAATTGCTATATTTGATATCGATGAAAAAAGCTGCTTCAATTTTATTAGTAATCTCCTTGTTCACCTCATTGTTTTACAATGTTGTTGAATATTATATGATGGTTGCGTATCAAAAAGAGCAAAACTGGATTTCATCTATGCAAAATAATCCAGAATCAGCTTTTAAAGTCATCAAACTCAATGCAACTCTATATACTTTTATAGAAGATTCAGATATTGAGAAAGTAAATGAAAATGTAATTATAGATAATAAAATATATCATATCTTTAAGAAACAAATCAAAGATAATGTCTTGAATTTATATTATTTAGGCGACGAAAATCAAAATGCAATAGATGTAAGTTTGAAAAAAATTGTCGATTATCAAACTGATAACCTATCAAACAAATCTCCAATAGAGAAGTTGATAAAATCATTCAATAAAGATTATCTAGAAAATAATTTTAAAACTTTTGTATTCTATTCTTTAACTACAAAACCAAATTTGAATTATTCAAATCAAAAACAAAATCTTTTAAGTGGTTATATAAATCTAAATATACCTCCTCCAAAATTGGTTTAATTTATTAGTTTATATACTTATATCACAACTTGCTAATAATTTGAGAATTAGCAAGTTGTTTTTATGCTATGTGTTATTTTTAAATATGTTGCATAAACAATTAATTAATAATTAAACTTTCATATAATGAAAAAAATATACTTGTGTTGTGCTTTTTTAATAGTACAACTTACAAACGCACAAACAGAAATTGATGGTATAATGATGGAGAAAAAAAACTTCTGTGTTGGTGCTGTCTATCAAAATTCGAGTTTTGATGAGTATTGGGAAGGAACTCTTAAAAGAGAAAATTTAAATATCGGTAAAATATCCTCAAATTCACTTTCTGTTATGGGAAATTACGGAATTACAGATAAATTAAATGTTATTTTTAGTGTTCCCTATATCAAAACAAATGCATCTGCAGGAACTTTACTTGGTCAAAAAGGATTTCAAGATTTATCGTTATTTATAAAATATATGCCCTTTGATAAAAAAATTAAAAAAGTTGCGTATTCAGCTTATGTAGTTGGAGGATTTTCTATACCTACATCAGATTATACTCCTGATTTTTTGCCCCTTAGTATAGGAAATCAAAGCAAAACAGCTTCATTAAGATTGATGGGAGATATTCAAAAAGGAAAAATTTACACTACTTTTTCTGCAACTTATATAAGAAGAAGTAATATCACAATTGATAAAGATTCCTATTACACAACCCAATATCATTATACAAATGAAGTAATGATACCTGATGCAATATCCTATAATTTTAGATTAGGATACCGAACAAAAAGACTAATTGCAGATGTGTACTATGACAATTGGATTACCCAAAAAGGTGGTTTTGATATCACAAGAAACAACATGCCATTTCCTAGTAATACAATGAATGTATCAAAAGTTGGAATTTATGCCAAATATACTTTCAAAAAAATAACAGGTTTGTCAATTTTAGGTGGGTATAATTCGGTATTAACCGGAAGAAATGTAGGTCAAGCAAAAACTATAAATGGTGGTTTGTTTTATATTTTAGATTTTAATAAGAAAGATAACGTAGATGAAAAAGCAAAAAAAAATGAAAAATAAGATACAAAAATTAGTCTCTATAAGTATTGTTGTAATCTTTATAATAACAACTTTTTCTTGTGAAAAAGATATTGTTGAGCGCAACGAACAATTCAATCAATTAAACCCTAGTAATCAAGATATAGATGCAGGAACTTGGTCACCAATTCTATTAACATCTGCAGATGAATTTTCGTTAGATGCACCAATTGCAACAAATGCAGCCGCTTTTGTAAGCGAAATAAACGAAATAAAAAGTTATCAAGCCAATTTAAATGATATGCAGCGTGATATTATCAGTTATTGGAGTGCCGGTAGTGTTTTGAGATGGAATGAAATTATGCGTACACTTGTTGCAAAACATAATTTGCCTCCTTATCAAAATGCAGATGGGACATATCCTATTCCTTCTGGTGCAAACCCTTTTGCTAATCCTGAATTTCCATTTTCAAATCCTCCTTATGCTGCAAGAGCATATGCCTATGTAAGTGCTGTTCAATATGATGCACTTATAGCAACTTGGCATTATAAATTTTTATACAATAGAGCTTCACCCTATACTGTTGATACGGCTATAAGTGTATTGATCCCAAAAAATACGCTACCATCCTATCCTAGTGAAGATGCAGTTATTGGTGGTGCAACTGTAGAAATGCTCAAACTATTATTTCCAACTGAAATAGCTTTTATTAACGGGAAATTAGAAGAAGAAAAATTATATCGAATAATGTGTGGAGCAAATGTGAGAAGCGATGTAGAAGCCGGAATAACATTAGGTAAAAAAATTGCTGCAAAATTCATTTCAAAAGCAAAAACTGATGGTGCAGGATTAGCCGTTGGTAATCAAGATTATTGGACACTATTGCAAACACAAACTGCTGCTACAGGAGAAACACCTTGGATGTCATTAGAGTTACCACCAAGACCACCTATGCTACCAAAGTTTGGAAATGTAAAATCATTTTTATTAACACCCGAAATGATTGTAAACAATAGACCATTACCTCCACCTTCTACAAATTCTGCTCAATTTGCAACAGAATTAGCAGAGGTTAAACAATTTAGTACAAAAGCTACTCGAGAAAATAAGAGGATTGTAAGCTTTTGGTCTGATGGAGTTGGTACGCAAACACCTCCAGGACATTGGAATCAAATTGCAACAGAAGCATTTGTAAATCAAAATTATAGCGAAGTTCGATGGGCAAGAAATATGGCTTTGCTTAATATTTCTTTAATGGATGCTGCAATAAGTTGTTGGGATGCAAAATACACTTACTTCAATCCAAGACCAAGTCAAGTTGATTCTAGTATAAAAACACTTACTGGTGTTCCTAATTTTCCTTCTTATGTTTCAGGACATTCCACCTTTAGTGGCGCAGCTTCAACTGTATTATCTCATTTAATTCCTTCAAAAAGTAATGACTTTAATGCTATGGCAGAGCAAGCATCTATGTCACGATTATATGGTGCAATACATTATAGAAGTGATTGTGAACAAGGTATAATTTTAGGTAAAAAAGTAGGGCAAGTCGCTGTAACAAGAGCAATGAATGATGGTGCTGAATAAATTATTTTAAATAAATAATACTCTTTTTTATTAAAACTGTTATTTAAAGTTAATTTTAAATAACAGTTTTTTTTATTTAAGAATATTGTACTTTTTTGCACAAAAAAATAATTATAATTCAAATAATTATATCAATTTAAAAATTATTAGTGTTAATTAAATTAAAACCATAGAAAACCTAATTTTATTTTATACTTTAGTACAATAATTCCCCAAATTGATTACTTTATTTTATGAAAAACACTACTCTTAAAGAAATCGCAGCAACTTTAGGAATTTCGATTACAACAGTATCAAAAGCATTAAAAAATTATTCAGACGTAAGTCCAAAAACCAAAAAAGCAGTAATAGATTTAGCCAGTAAATTAAATTTTACACCCAATAGTTATGCTGTATATTTAAGAACAAACGAATCAAAAATCATAGGATTAGTAATTCCTGAAGTGGTACATCATTTTTTTTCAAATGTTATTAATGGTATTATTGATGAAGCTGAAAAAAATGGGTATTTGGTTATCATTCTTCAATCTAGTGAATCATTAGAATTAGAAATAAAACAGATTGAATTATTAATAAATAAAAGAGTTGACGGAATTTTAATTTCATTATCAAATGACACTAATGATGATAGTCATCTCAAAGAAATTATAAAACGAGAGATTCCTTTTGTACAATTTGATAAAATTTCTAAACTTATCCCTAGTTCAAAAGTTATTATCAACGATCAAAAAGCAGCTTCAGAAGCAGTAGAACTTTTAATAAAAAGAGGGTGCAAAAAAATTGCACATATTCGTGGTCCTTTAAACCCTCAAAACTCTATTGATCGATTTTTAGGTTACAAAAAAACATTAGAAAGAAACAATATCAAATTTGATCAAAGCTTGGTTTATACCTGCGTAGGTGCAGCTTTTCAGGAAGGATATGATTTTACAAAACAACTACTTATTGACCATCCAGATGTTGATGGGATTTTTGCAGTTACTGATATGGTTGCTATTGGTGCTATAAATTACTTAAATGAAATAAAAGTAAAGGTTCCTGAACAAATAAAAGTTATTGGATTTAGCAATTGGTTTATGGGAGAAGTTATAACTCCAAAACTAAGCACTATTGACCAACCTGGATACCAAATGGGAGTTGAATCTTTTCAGTTACTCTATGAAGAATTGATGGCAAAAAAAGAAAATAAAGTTTTTAAACCAAGAATAATTGAGCTTGAAACTAAAGTAATAGAAAGAGATTCTACACTATAATTATTTTATTCTTCTAAAAGGCGCATCAAATTTGTTTTCTCTCTATTTGGTAAACCTTCTTTTATTTTTACAAAAATCATTCTAAATTTTTCTTCTTTTAAAATCATTCGAATTGCATTTTTACAAAAACTCACATATTGCCAACGATGATTTGCTGTACCAAAAACAAGGCTTCGCAGAACCTCTTCTGTTTTTAAATCCAAACTCAATAAATGTTCTAATGCTTTTTGTTGCACATTTGAATCATAATCAGAACCCGTATAAATTAACAATTTATGGTAAAAATCCAACTTTACTTTTTGCTCATTTGATGTTAAAAAACTTAATGTAAGATACAACAATTTTAGATTTTTATCTTCAAAACCATTCCAGTTTTTGGCAAATTCTAAATACATTTTTTTCTTTTCAGGAAACTGTTTCCATAAATTAAACAAAGCAATTTCTTTGGTTTGATATGACTTATCATTCAACAAAGTTTCATATTCTAAACGATAATTTTCTGGAATTTCAGTAAGAGTAAGCGCAACAGCTTTCCTAAGTTTCCAATCGTAATTAGCTAAAGCTTCGTCTAAAATATATTTTTTATCCTCAAAACCAATAGTTTCAGATTGCAAAACCAATAACTCTTTGATAGGAAAGTAAACATCACTTTTCATTATTTTCAGAATCTCTTCTTTATCTTTTAGTATATCAAGTGGGTTTTGAGAAAGCTGAATATAGTTTTTTATAAATTCATTTTTTTGCAACAACTCATTAATTTCAGTTTCAGGAAAAGTAGTTTGCTCTAACCATTGCTGCTTAAAATTTTGAATGTCAAAATCAGAAACTCTAGCAACTTCAATCAAAAAATTATCGGTTACAACATTTTGAAAAGCATACTTTTGAAGATAATTTTTTATTACTAAATTAAATTTTTCTCGCCCAATTTTTTCTCTTAAATAAAACAATGCCCATGCTCCTTTTTGATAATAAGATAACGAACTTGCATTTACACTCAAAATAGGATTTATATCAGTTGCAGATTCTTCTTTTATATCTTGAGCAGTTTTAAACAATTTAAAATAAAAATAATCATCTCCAAAAATATCTTTTTCGGCTAATAAAGCATAAAAAGTAGCAAACCCTTCTTGCAACCAATGATCTTTTCCTGATTGGGCTGTAATCATATCTCCAAACCATTGATGTGCCAATTCGTGGGCATTTATATTGAGATAATTTCTATCATTATACGCAATACTATCAACTACAAAATCTCTCGAAAATAAAGTTGACGTTGTGTTTTCCATTCCTGCATATAGAAAATCGTGAACCGGAATTTGCCTGTAAACTTTAAAAGGATAAGGAACTCCAATTTCGTTTTCTAAAAAATCAAAAATTTTCTTGCTATTTCTATAAGTTGGTTCAACGCAAAGAGAGTCTCCTTTCTCATAATAATTTTCTAAAGTTGTCCCAGATATAGCGACTTCAGATTGCTTTTCAAAATGACCTATTGCCAGCATTACCAGATAACTACTCATAGGTTTATCCATTTGATAACGCCAAACAAAATCGTCACCTATTGGGATTTTACTACTTAATTCCCCATTAGAAACCACTTCAAAACTTTTATGAAAAGTAACCTCTAATCCAAAAATGACTTTCTCGTTTACATCATCAAAACTTGGCAACCAATTACTGGTATTTTTTCCTTGGCCTTGTGTCCAAATCTGACCTTGCACTTCTTCTGGAGTATCAATTTCTTTACTAAAATCCCAATTTACAAAATACATTGTTTGAGTAGGAAAAGCTTCATAATCAAAAGTTAGTGTATTGGTTCCTAATTTATAACCTTCAAAAAGCATCAATCTTTTTTTACTTTCTAAGAACTTAACTTTTTTGTCATTTATTTTTAAATTAAAAAATTCCATTTTCATAGCATCAATGCTTATGGTATCTGTCTTTTTCTTAACTTCAAAAGTATACGTGCAATTCCCAACTACATTTCTTTTCACAGGATTAATAACCAATGATGCATTGATTGTCTTAAAATCAACAAATTTGGTTTGTTGGGCAAATGAAAAAGTAGAAATGAATAGTAATAAAAATAATTTCATTTTTGTAATTTGTTATCCAGATATTTACAAAGATACAGAGAGTTTTTTAAACTTGAAATTCTAAAATTTGAAACAAAAAACTATCTTCGCAGTAATTGCAAAATGTTTTTATAAATGTCTAACTTGCTTCATACTCCTATAGAATTTCTCAAAGGCGTTGGTCCTACTCGAGGCGAATTGCTCCGAAAAGAGTTAGGCATACACAAATATGAAGATTTAGTTCATTTTTATCCTAATCGTTATATTGACAGAACACGGTATTATAAAATCAATGAGTTGCAAAATAATGTTGCCGAAGTTCAAGTAATCGGAAAAATTATTCATATCAAAACAGTTGAATATGGAAAAAACCAAAAGCGATTGGTTGCTACTTTAGCTGACGAAACGGGTCAAATGGAATTGGTTTGGTTTCAAGGTCATAAATGGATTCGTGAAAGTTTAAAACTAAACGAGATGTGTGTTGTATTCGGAAAATGTGCTTCTTTCGGAAATACATTCAATATGCCACATCCAGAAATTGAATTGCTTACAGAACACGAGCAAAGTCTTCGTTCTGCAATGCAACCCGTTTATCCGTCTACAGAAACGCTTACCAATCGAGGTATTTCAAACCGAACAATTAACAAAATGGTGCTACAATTGTTTCAAGAAATACAATTATTATTCTCAGAAACTTTACCACTTTATTTAATAGATGAATTACACTTAATTTCTAAAAAAGCAGCTTTATTCAACATTCATTTTCCTAAAAGTGCCGATGCCTTGTCTAAAGCACAATTTAGATTAAAGTTTGAAGAATTGTT
Organism: Flavobacterium sp.; assembly: GCA_043744095.1. Taxonomy (GTDB): domain Bacteria; phylum Bacteroidota; class Bacteroidia; order Flavobacteriales; family Flavobacteriaceae; genus Flavobacterium. Next base: position 4,188 of record JAYTVI010000057.1, on the reverse strand, counting down.
TTATATTCAATTGCAATTAATCACAAAAAACCTCATCCGAAAGCATAAAATAAAAGGACATCCGTTTACACTTGTTGGAGCTTATTTTAATGATTTTTTTCAGAATCATTTGCCTTTTGATTTGACAAATGCTCAGAAAAGAGTACTCAAAGAAATTAGAAACGATATGGGAAATCCAGCTCAAATGAATCGTTTGCTGCAAGGAGATGTAGGTTCAGGAAAAACAATTGTTGCCTTTATGAGTATGCTTCTAGCGCTCGACAATGGTTTTCAATCGTGTTTGATGGCACCAACCGAAATATTAGCAAATCAACATTTTAATGGATTAACAGAATTAGCCCAAGATTTGAATATCAATATTAAAATTCTAACAGGTTCAACCAAAACAGCGCAACGAAAAATAATTCACGAAGAGTTAGAAAATGGCACTTTGCACATTATTATTGGCACTCATGCATTACTTGAAGACAAAGTGCAGTTCAAAAATTTAGGATTAGCTGTAATTGATGAGCAACATCGTTTTGGAGTAGAGCAACGATCAAAATTATGGAAAAAAAACAGCATTCCGCCACACGTTTTGGTGATGACTGCAACTCCTATTCCTAGAACATTGGCTATGAGTTTGTATGGCGATCTAGATATTTCGATTATCGACGAATTGCCTCCAGGTCGAAAACCCATTCAAACAGTACATCGTTATGATTCAAACAGATTAAAAGTTTGGAAATTTATTAAAGACGAAATTGCATTAGGCAGACAAATTTATATTGTCTATCCGTTGATACAAGAATCCGAAAAAATGGATTATAAAGATTTAATGGATGGATATGAAAGTATTTCTCGTGATTTTCCTTTGCCACAATATGCTATTTCTATCCTTCACGGAAAAATGAAACCAGCCGAAAAAGACTCTGAAATGAAACGATTTGCAGAAGGCAAAACCAATATTATGGTAGCAACAACAGTTATAGAAGTTGGTGTAAATATCCCCAATGCAAGTGTTATGATAGTAGAAAGTGCAGAGCGTTTTGGGTTATCACAATTGCATCAATTGCGTGGTCGTGTAGGTCGTGGTGCAGATCAAAGTTATTGTATTTTGATGACATCGCATAAACTATCAAGTGATAGCAAAACGCGATTAGAAACAATGGTTCGCACCAACGATGGTTTCGAAATTGCCGAAGTCGACCTCAAACTTCGTGGTCCAGGAGATTTGATGGGAACTCAACAAAGCGGTGTTCTCAACCTTCAAATTGCTGATATTGTTAGAGATAAAGACATATTAATTCTTGCAAGACAACACGCTGTAAAAATACTAAAAGAAGATGCCCCAATGGAAAAACCCGAACACACCACTTTGAGAGCTACCTTTATAGAAATTTCTAGAAAGAAAAACATTTGGAATCACATAAGTTAAAAAAATGATATCATACAATACAAAAGATTGGTTTACTTTTATTTTCCGTTTTCACAAAGCAGACACTTTTAGAACTTTATTTCCGGTGATGATTGCTATCGGAATTTATGCTGCCTTGATAGGTTATTTAGAAATTGAATATTTAAAATTACCCGAAGCAAGTTATATAAAAAACATAACCGTTATGCACGGAATGTTAGGTTTTGTGATTTCGTTATTGTTAGTGTTTAGGACAAATACTGCCTATGATCGTTGGTGGGAAGGAAGAAAACTTTGGGGAGCATTAGTTAATAATAGCAGAAATTTGGCATTAAAATTATCAGTTATTCTAGTAGATGAAAAAGACAAGATGACTTTTAGAAAATTAATTCCGAGTTATGCACTTGTTTTACATGAGCACCTTAGCGATACCGAAACCAGTTTAGAATTATTTGATAATTTTGAATTTAAATTAGACCATCACAAACACTACCCAAATCAAGTTGCTCAAACAATTTTTCAAAAAGTAAACGAACTCTACAAATCAAATAAAATAACAGGCGAACAGCTAATAATTCTTAATCCAGAATTACAATCGTTTACCGAAATTTGTGGTGCTTGCGAACGTATAAAAAACACACCCATTCCCTACTCTTATAGTGCTTTTTTAAAAAAATTTATTTTCTTTTATGTGATGACTTTGCCCTTTGGATATTCGTTTACTTTAGGATATTATGTAGCACCAGTAGTTGTTTTTGTATTTTATGTTTTGGCAAGTTTAGAACTCATTGCAGAAGAAATTGAAGACCCATTTGGCAATGACGAGAATGATTTACCAACAAAAAAAATGGCAAAAAACATCCAGAAACATATCGAAGAAATTCTGTAAAACAATCTTTTATAGTATAGAAATGCTTTATATTTGGAGTTGCAGCAATTTCTTTAGAAGGTAAAATTGTTATTTTTATTACGGGTGTTAAAAGTTGGCAGTAATTTTACCGAAAAAAAATTATATAAATGAACAAAAAAACATTAAATTTTATTGCAATTATATCAGTATTATTTTTGAGTTCTTGTGCATCAATATTTAATTCACAACTAACTTACACCAAAATAGTAACTAATAAACCTACTAAATTGACAGTAAATGGTGTTGAAAATAATCTATTAGTAACTGAAAAAGAAATTTGGATTAATCGTTCAAAAAAATCTCTTGAAATTATAGCTGAAACTAACAATAATAAAAAAATAATAATAGTAAATGCAAAAAACTCGTTTTTGTATTGGGTAAATCTTTACAATTATGGACTTGGAATGTTAGTTGACAAAAACAATCCAAAGCGTTACAGTTATCCAAGAACGATATTTTTAGACCTGAATGATACTTTATCAAAATATAAGACTTATGTTCCTAATAAAAATACAAATGATTCATTAAAAAATATAATTAAATTTACTCCGCTTATGTTAATTGGATTAGTAAATCCTGGAATTGAATTGTCTTATGAAAGAAAAACAACTTCTAAATTTTCTACACAATTTATGGGTTCCATTTTATTCGATTTAGAAAATAAATCTTCCGTCGTAGGTTTTAGAATTTCGATTGAAGAAAAATATTTTTATAGAGATTCGTCACCAATTGGTCCTTATGTGAGTTTTGAAATAAATTACTTGCAAAAAAAATATTATGATACTTGGAACTTTGGAATTGCAGATGTCAATTACAATCCAAACTATAACAATACTAACTATTCAGACACATACGGAATTAATAAAAAAACGTTAAGCTTCGATTTAAAATGGGGATACCAAAAAATAATTAAACGATTTGTAATTAATTTTTATGCTGGTCTCGGACTTAAATACAGAAATGTTAATCACTTTGGCCGAATAAATCCTAATGACGAAATGGAAAGTACTCCACATCCAAATATTTACTTAATTAGTAATAGAGAAGCAAATGAATGGACTATTAGCATTCCTTTAAATATCAGTTTAGGTTGGGAATTCTAAAAAAAACTACGGCTAACACACGTTTTTAGCAATTGCGAATTTTGTAGTAAATTCATGTTCACTTTTCGCAAGAAATATCATCTTCGGTTTAAAATAATTCGTATTTTTGATAAAAATATTTTTGAAATGGATTTACAAACAAGAAAAATAGAATTTATTCAAGCATTTCTAAAACTTCAAAGTGAGGAAGTTATTTCTCAATTTGAAAATTTGTTAAAGAAGAAAACTGTTAATGAGATTGGTGAAGAGTATTTTAAACCTATGTCAATTTCTGATTTTAATGTTAGAATTGATCAATCCGAAGATGATTTTAATAACGGAAAATATAAAACTACGCCTGAGCTATTAAAAAAGTATAGTTAATGAGCTTAAAAATTATCTGGTCAGATTTTGCCGAAAACCAACTTGACAGAATTTTTCAATATTATGTTGAAAATGTTAATCAAAAAGTAGCTCAGAATTTACTTCAAAACATAATTGCAGAACCGAATAAACTTTTGTCAAATCCAGAGATAATGCAAATCGAAGATTTACTACTTGACAGAGAAAACGAATATAGATATATAATTTACAAAAGCTATAAAATTATTTATTCTGTAGACTTAAATCTTCAGTTAATTAAAATTGCTGATGTTTTTGATACTCGTCAAAATCCAACTGAAATAAAACGAACAAATTAGGAACCAGCTAACAACAACCGTTATCACAATTACATATTTTGTTGTAAATTATCGTTGTCTTAAGCAAGAATAATTATCTTAGTAGAAATTATGTGGTTA
>JAYTVI010000056.1:0-27140 GCA_043744095.1 Flavobacterium sp. | reverse complement strand
ACCGCTCGAATGCCTAAATTGTGATATCACACTCTAAATTTTTCGCATTCATTAAACCAGTTTTCAAAGTTTGAATTAATATTTTCGCTGTCTAAAATGAAAATATTACCAAAACTATCTTTAGAGTAATACATAAAATAAGATTTAATAATTAGCAAACCGCCCTAAACGAATAGGGGAAGCCAACACAAACAACAAAGTAATATTTCAACTTTATATGTTATTTGCTTGGCACGGTTTATTGTATGCGTAAAATGTATATTTTTATGGAATTTCGCCACACTTTACTGTGAAACATACAAAGCGTTTATATAGTTATTACGGTTTTTAGTTTTCAACCCACTTTCACAAATAGAACCGTTAAATTCATAAGGTTTTAAATGGTTTAATTAAATTTAGAAAAGCAGGCACACCACTTCAGTAAATTTAATCTGATGAATGCCTTTCGACCTTAACACCTCAAACTAATGTTTTTAAACACGTTTGACTAACCTATTTTACTATTTTGCGTCGTTGTTACTTTGATGTTACGACTTAATCGCAACGGCTCTTGTTTATTTAGTATATTCTAAACCATCTATAAATGATTCCATTTTTTGAATCATCGCATCTGGTTTAATGCGATTACCGCAAGAAGAAAAACTTTTGAAAGAAGTTGAATGACCACCGCCATCAATCATTACAGAAACTAAATTTAAACCGCCAAAAGTAGGATTATTGTCTAAATACAAGTAACTTATTAAGCCTTTTTCAATAGCATCGTTTTTAGATGTTGCTTTATGAGTTAATTTTGCTACTTTTTCGAGTAAATATTGAAGTTGGTGTTTTTGTGTAGTTTTCATAATTTCTATTTTTTATTAATTTATTTCCTTTCAACACTACAAATATATAACACTATTTAATACAATTTATATTAATCAATATAAAATCGTTTAAATACACAATAAGCACGACGAAATACATATTGAAACAAGAAGAATCCTACAAAGCAATGTTAAAATGTAAGTAAGAATTACCCCGGATAAGATTAATTAAAAATGTGTAACTTTGTCCATTCATCAATACCATTATGGACCAAAAAGAAACACCAGTACATACAGAACTAAAAGCTATACAAGCTATGAGCAAAGAGGATCGGAAAATATATAATAGCAACAAACTAATTAGCACTATAGGAAGACCACACGCAAGACATTACACCAAAGAAGACATACAACTAATAACTGAGGACATATCCAATAAGATAACTACAGGAAGTAACTTAGTGGAAATATTGAACTCTAGCGAAATATATCCTAACCCTTCAACATTCTTTAAATGGTGTATTAACGATGAGAGTATTAACAAGATGTATAATCATGCGCGTGAAGTCAGAGCGCACACATTAGTTGAGGAGATATTCACAACAATAGAGGGCAAAGGCATTGAAGACTCTATGGTTGCGGTTGCTAGAGACAGGCTAAAAAGTGACACTGTTAAGTGGTATGCTTCAAAAGTTATTCCTAAATTATACGGAGATAAGCTGAATGTTGAAGTCGAAAATAAAAGTGTTGTTCATATAAATTTAGGTTGTGGGATTGATCCTTTAAAACAGATTGAAGACGTAGATTTTATCGACATAACACCAGAATAAGGCTATTTTGTAAGAATTTAATAGAAATTATATAAAGGAACAAAAATTAACATTATAGCATTTATAGGGGTTTAGTCAACTTGTTGCCCGCGACAGAGACAAAAATGTTTTGTAAGAATTAAACACGGTAAGACAGTAAGATATAACTTTAAGATTGTTATAACAATGGAGTAGGGGAGGGGCTTTAATGTCAATATCCATAGGGTTTTACGATTTCTATTTTACATAATGTAACTTATAGTGCAGAGTATGTAAGAATACCCCCCCCCCCCCTTAAATAGAAAAACAATGGAGCCCCATATCCACTTTCATAAATTTATACTACTAAAATAAAAACGGGTGTATATTGTTGGAATTATTATATTTGTTGATTATAATGGTATTTAGAATGAATAGATTTACATTATGGAGTTATTAAAGAAGCAGCAGCATGCTGTTTATTATTTGAATGATGATGTTACTACTAAGTTGCTTTATGGAGGAGGTGCTGGAGGAGGTAAAACGGTATTGGGTGTTTTGTGGATAATTTCGTGTTGTCAGAAGTATCCGGGTATAAGGTGTTTGTTTGGTAGGACAAAGTTAAGTGAGTTAAAGAAGAGTACTTTGAATACATTTTTCCAGCAATGTAGTGATTTGGGATTGACTGGCCAGTATAAATACAATGACCAGAGTAATACGATTACTTGGAATAATGGTAGTGTTATTATTTTGATGGATTTATTTTTATATCCGTCTGACCCTAATTTTGATAGTTTAGGTTCTTTGGAGTTGACATTTGCATTTATAGATGAGTGCAATCAGGTAGATATAAAGGCTTGGAATTTGGTTGGTAGTAGGTTGCGGTATAAGTTGAGGGATTTTGCACCTAATGGGGAATTGACTAAAAATTTAAAAGTGTATTCTTATGAGTATGTTACAGAGGGTTTTAAGACTTATGAAAATACAGATGGAATTGTTAAAAGTTACAGTTATAATGGTTTTGATTATGTAATTATGGAAATTATTGACATTAATTACAAGAAGTATAATAAAATTCCTTTTGAATGGTATCAGAGCGATGGAAAGATAACAAAGGGATTGTTGGGTAAAACATTAGGAACATGTAATCCAGCGAAGAATTGGACTTATATTGATTTTTATAGTCCTTTTAAAAATGGCGAATTAGATCCCAAAAAAAAATTTATACAATCTTTACCTAGAGATAACCCATATTATCCAGAAAGTTCATTGAAAGAATTAATGGGTTTGGATGAAGCAAGCAAAAAAAGATTGCTTTATGGGGATTGGGATTATGATGATAACCCTTTTGCTTTATTTAATTTTGCTGATTTAATTGGAATGTTTACAAATGATTGTGTAAAACCAACAAATGATAGTTACTTAACTTGTGATATTGCCTACACAGGAAGTGATAGATTTGTTATAGTAAGATGGAAAGGTTTTGTGGCTGTTGAATACATTGTAATAGATAAAATAAGTGATATAGATGTTCCTAGAACAATATACAAACTAAAACAAGAGCATAATATTCCTATAAAAAATATAATTTATGATGCAGATGGACTACAAACATTTACAAGACACTCGTCTAAATATGGGTTTTTAAGAGGAGCTACAGGATTTAAAAATAACGGAAAACCTTTAAAAATATCAGGAAAAACAGAAAATTTCAAAAATTTAAAAGCGCAAACATATTTTTATTTTGCAGAACTAGTAGCAGAAGGTGGAATTTCAATACAAGATACAAAATATAAAGATAATATAATAAAAGAATTTGCTCAAATATGTAGAAAACCATTAAATGATGATGGTGCTATAGCAATGGAATCTAAAAAAGACTTAAAAGATAGAACACAAGGGGTTTCGCCTGACCTAGCAGATGCAACTTTTTTAAGAGCATACCCTATTATTAAAGGAAAAGTAAAACCTAAAATATTTTGGTAAAAATTAAAAGTAAAAAAAAATATGTACATTTGAAAAAAATTACAATATGATTATAGAAACGGTAGATGATGCGATAGCAATTTTACAAAGCCAAAAAACCGTATCTCAACTTTTTTTAGATATGAGGAGTATGTCTAAAGAGTTAAATGCATTAGTCAACGGTAAAGATTTTATTGATGAACTTATTTATAAAATTGAAGTTATTGAAAGCGATAAAAAAGCTGAAGCACGACGAAAGTACAGTAGAGATATAAAAGATTTGTTCTCAAGACTATTTCAACCGATAGATAATATTTACTACGCAACAGGAGGAGTAAAAGAATATGATGCAAATAAAAAGATTAAACCTGAATTTTTAAATAAAATTGCATCTATAAGAGATGGCAAGCCTTTATCAGAATGGGTGCAGCAAAAAGGAATACAATTGTTTAACACAGACCCAAATGGTGTTGTTTTTTTAGAATATACAACTGATAAAATTATTGATGTATATCCCACATACAAAAGTATTCAATCAATTAGATACTATAAAAGTAAAGGGCAGGTATGCGAGTTTATTATTTTTGAACCTCGTGTAATTAAAACAAAAATACATTGGAGAATTGTAGATGATTTATATGATAGAACTTTTACTCAAGAAGGAAATGATTTTAAAATAGTTGCAGAATTATCTTTTAAACACCCATTCGGACAAGTACCAGCTGTTATTTGCTCAAATTTATCTCACGTTGGTAGTAATATAAAACTACCAGCAATAGAAAGTGTTATTGGGGTTGCTAAAGAGTATTCGCAAAATCAATCAATGTTAACACTTTATAAAATATTTAGGTCAATGCCTTTATTTTGGAAAGGTGTACATATATGTGGAGATTGTCAAGGATCAGGAAAATCAGGGGAAGAGAAATGCGGTAATTGCAATGGTAATGGGAAATATGTCGGGAAAAATGATGTTACAGATGTAATTGAAGTACCACTTCCTGAAGGAGATGAAAAATATTTAGTAGGCGATAATATAGGTGGGTTTCTTCAACCACCAATTGAAACTTGGAAACAATTAAATGAAGAATTATTAATATTAGAAGAAAAAATGTACAAATCTCATTGGGGTACATCTTTTGGAATCAGAAGTAATAATAATGTTGAAAAAACAGCAACAGAAATATTATTTGATAAGCAGCCTTTTGAAAATCAATTAAACAAGTATGCTGATTATGCAGAGTATATGGAGTGGAAATTATCAGAATGGATATTAAATCTATACGATACACAAAAAAACAAAGAAGAAAGCAAAATAACAATAAATCTAGGACGTAGGTATATTATAGAAAGCTATGATGTTTTATTAGAAAGATACGAAATGGCAGTAAAATCAGAATGCAACAATATAATTCTTGATAAACTATTTGAAGAATATTTGTGGGCTAAATTCAGAAATAATATAATTGACTTACAAATAAGCATAGCTAAAGCCAAAGTAGAACCATATCTACATACAACCTTAAAAAATGTATTGGTAATTTTTGGTAATGAAGAGGCGCAAAGAAAAGTTTTGTTTCAAAAATATTGGATAACAATTAAAGATTATTCAAACACGGATAAAATAGAAGCAGATTTTATAAATTGGTTTGAATTAAATAAAAAAATAATCGAATTACCAAAAATAACAAATAATATTAATTAAAAAAAAAATTATGGAAGAAGTAGGCATTTATAAATTATACAAATTAGGCAGAGTTGAAGAAAATATTTTTTCTAAAGACTTTAAAACATTGGAAAGAGACTTGCATGCAGTTCATCACGATTATGCAAAAAGCATAAATGAAAGTTATGAGACTTGCGGGTTTATGTATGAATTAGATACTAAAGCTACAAAACTATATAGTGAAAATAAACCCTATAAAATCACAAAGGAATATAATGATTTTGAGGAAATAATTGATGATGTTATTGAAAGCAAAGGCATAAATAAAATAAGCATTGAAAGCAATCAAGAATTAGCTAATCTTAAAAATGAATATTTTACACTTAGTGGAAAAGAAGGAAAAACATTGTGGGGTGTTAAAAAATATACCGAAGAAATCAAAAAATTTAAAAACTAAATTATGGCAATAAACAACATTGTAGAGGTGGAAAAATCTCTAGGAATAGAAAGCGGTAAGCTAATGGAAATGCTAAGTTCAGAGGACAATCATACAATTGATTTAGATTCAATCGTTATTATGAACAAAGTTTCCTTTGAAGAGAGAGAAAAAAATCTAAAAACAACAACAATTAATCACACTCAAGAATTATTTATAAAAGAACTTAGAAATGAGTTCGGTTTAGAATTTCAAGGTAAAACTAAAGAAAATTTAACAGAATCATTAAAGTCTAAATTTGATAAAATAAAAAGTGAAAGCATAAAAGACCCAGAAGAAAGATTTTTAAAATTAAAAACAGACTTTGACCAATTGCAGAAAAATCTTTTATTAAAAGATACAGAAATAGAAACAGTAAAAAATGATTTTCAACAAAAAGAAAAAACACAAAAAATAAAAAGTGATGTGTTTAAATATATTCCAGATAATACACTCGTTTCAAAAAATACTATCTTAATTGAAGCAAACGAAAAAGGCTATACTTTTGATGATATGGAAGGAATTACAGTTGTTAAAGATTTACAAGGTAATATTCTTAAAAACGAAACTACACTTTCTCCTATCGGGATAAAAGAATGGATGACTGATTTTATAATGCCTTACATACCAAAAACACAAGGCGGAGCAGGGAAAGGAGATGAAGGCGGAGCAGGAACAGCAGGTACTTACGAAGCATTTCTAAAAGAAGCTCAAAAAAATGGATGGGATACGCAAAGAATAAATGAAGAGGCATCAAAAAGAGTAAAAGAAGGCACGTTAAAATTATAATAAAAAGTTAAAATAAAAAAATCTATGCTAAATTACATTTGTATAGATTTTTTTTATACTTTTGTTTTAATAACGGTAAAGTTATTTGGAAATAAAGGCGGTAATGCTATTTAAAATGTTTAATCTAAAACAAATAAAAAATGGCATATAGAGATACAGCCGATTTACTAAAAGCGCAAATAAAACTAACAGGCAAAGCGCAATCTACAGAATTAAGGTATATAAATCCTGACCTTTACTTTTACTTAATGCAAAATGGGCAGTCATTAATACCTAACTATCAAACACTAAGAACCAGAGAAGATAGACCAATTGAATTGCTTTTTAGAGCAAGAAACAAAAGAACAGTTACACAAGGCAATCGTTCTTATACACATAGTGGCGACAAAGGTAAAACAGCTACTGTAAGTCCGACTTGGACAACATACAAAATGCCATTTGCAATATCTATGAAGCAAGCTGGTAAATCTAATTATTCTTTGCAAGAGCAATTGAACGATGAGATTGAAAACGTATCTTTAGATTTTATAGCAAAAGCAGAAGAATTAGCAACAAACTATGTATTTGCAAATAGAACAGGAGTAAATGTAGCTACAGCAAAAGGTACATTTGATGCTGCTGATGATGTATTTAAAATATTAGACGCAAACAAGTCAACAGCTATTCTTATCACGGAAGTAATGATGAAAGCAAATGCTTATGGTAAAGATTCTGTTATTGTGTGTGATTCTATATCCTATATGGATTTTATGCACTACGCTAATCAAGGAGGCGCAAACAATACAAATACATCTTTTCAGTTTAATGGGGTAACTTTTATACACTCACAAACTTTAGGGTCTTTGTTTGCTGGATTAGTTGGTGCTTATTCAAAAGGTTGTTGGGTTGTAATACCGAACGGTACTGTAGGAATAACATCGTGGATACCGCAAGAAAACAGAAAAGGCGTAAACAATAAAGTAGCTACATATACATCTATGGTAAATCCTATTGATAATGATTCTTATGCAGTTCACATCATTGAATCTGGTACTGATGACACATCATCAAATGGGTACTACCAAGACACACTTGAAAATTATGAGGTATCTATTGATTGGGGCTTTATGAAAGTGCCTTTGACAGTAGCAAATGAAACACCTATTTACGCAGTAGCTATAGTATAATTGATACAAATTGATAAAATATCAAATGCATTATATGGAATCGTAGGATTTAGACAATCCTACGATCCTAAATATGATATTTTAGATTTAGACAATCAAAAAAGCGATTCTGGAATTTACATAACAGATAACTCTTATGTAAATATTGAATATATAAAAGATACTGTGAATTACGCTAATATTTCTAATTCACAAATTAATGAATTATTAAAAAACAAGCAAAAATCAAGTATTTGTAATGTATGCAATCAAGTGTTTTCTGAATATGATTTTATTGATAGAAATGTTTTGTTTAGTAATACAGGAAATCAAGAAGAATTAGAAAAATTACCTGATGGATTTGTAGGGTACAAAATAAAAGTATCAAATGAAAAAAATGTTGCTTTTAACATCAACAGAGTTTTTTTAAATTTTGATGGTATTGGTGTTTTTACATTAGTTTTATGGAATACAAATAAAAAACAAATTATTGAAAGTAAACAAATAAGTATAGTATCCGATAATCAAGTAGAAGAACTAAACTGGACGCTTAACAACACAAGCACAACATATAAAGGAGACTACTACATCGGGTATTTAACTAATAGAGTTACTATCAGACCATTTAAAAAAGGTGAATTTGTTAAAAACTCTATAAAAAACATTGTTGTAGAAAGTGTAAAAGTTACAAATCACAATAGTTTAGATATTTTTAACACAAAAAATGTAGAGAAACATGATGGGAATAATGGGTTAAATTTAGATATTGTTGTTTATTATGATTTTACAGATTTTATCATAAACAATAAACTAATGTTTGCAAAAGCAATAAGTTTAGAGTTAACTATACAATGTTTACAAATGTATATTTCAGGATCAAGAAGTAATGTAAATGAAAGAAAAGCACAAGAATTATATCAAAAAATAACTTTAGAAATTGAAGGAACAAAAGAAGAAAATAGTATTGTTTCTGTTACAGGATTAAGAAAATTATCATTTGGAGAAATTGGAAATTTAAAAAGTGAAATAAAAAAACTTCAAATTGGGTTTTATAAAAAAAGAATGATTTCTGTAAATACTTTAATGTAATGCCCAACATAAGAAAAATAAATCCAAAAGGTGTTGATCTAGTTATTGACAAAATAGGTATGAAAATCTATGAATTGTCTAATAAATTATCTATTGAATTAAATGGTTATCCAAGATGTTACATTTTACAGAATGAAGACAGTAAAAAAACGATTGAAGCAAGACTAGAAAATGGGGAGTATTCAAATAGTTTGATTTTTGCAGAAGGGAATAAATTTTTTTTTGTATCGCCTGAAATAGAAGTACAAGTACAAAAATGGCATCTTGAATCAACTATTGAATTATATGTTATTGCAAATACAAAAGAATGTTATCCTGATTTGCCTCATAAAGGAGATAAGGAATTAGAATTAGAGGTTTTAAATGTATTGTGGAGAATATATGAAGTTGAAAATGTAGAAATAGAATCAAACATTGACAAAGTTTTTAATCGATATAATAATAGAATAAGTCAAGTTTACGAATTTGAGTATTCCGATTCAATGACAGATGTACATTTATTTAAAGTATTAATAAAACTAAAACCCTACAACGCTGTACTAGAACCAACAGAATGTTAAAAAAATAAAAAAAATAAAAAATTATGAAAGTAGTAAACGAGGTTTGCAAAACAAAAGCAAAAACGCATAAAAACCCAGGTCAAAAAGACCAAAAATGTTTTGAGAGTTCAGACAGATGTTTTATGTTAGCAACAGAAGATTTTGCATTTACAAATAGAGATGCAATTGATTCAATGACAGAAATAGATGCTGCTATTACAGCAAAACAACTAGTTCCTTTCTATGATATTGAAAACATAGAAGAAAACTTTGTAGAACCAGTAGTACAAGCTGGTAGATTTCAAGACTATCAAATTGCAGATGCGATTGATGGCGTAAAACTTACACAAAACTTAACTATTTGTGGTTATGAGGCTTTAAAATCGTATGACAATAGTAATGTTTACACAAGATTTTTCGGTGTAACACTTACAGGAGAATTACGTTGTGAGTATCAAGATGATGGAAGTATTAAAGGATTACCTTTAAAAAACTTTAATGTAGGTGGAAGAAAACCAGCTATGTTAGATAAAGTTCCAAGTGCGACAATAAGCATTAAATTCAAACCTTACAAACTAAGTGCTTTGAAACCAGCGGTTGATTTTAACTCGCTTGAAGGCATTTATGATTTAGACTTTGTACAAGTAGGAACATTGTCAGCAACTACAATAAAAGTAAAAGCAATGACTTGTAACGGTAATTTAGTAAATAGTTTAGTTACAGCTAATTTTACACTTATAAGTTCAACAGGAGTTGCTAGAACAGTTACATCATTAAACAGTCCAACAACTGGAGAATATACTCTTACAGGAACAGGATTTACAGCAGGAGATAAACTATCTACAAATGGTGTAGTTTTACAACCATCAAAAAGATATGAATCTACAGAAGTTTTGGTATTGTCTTAACTAATAAAAAGCACTAAATTGTAATAGTTTAGTGCTTTTAATAAAACCTTATTAATATGGCTTCATTTATAGAACAGTATCATAAGGCAAATAAGATTACCGAAAAATCTTTAATAAAAGACTTGGTTGATTATATTAGACGGTTAGAAAACTATTTAACCGATTTAAACAAAATCCAAATAGAATACGAAAGTGAAGATATTTTCCATCAAGAAATAGGGAGATATACATACAACACAAGCAATATATTATCAGGAAAAGCAGGGAAAAGATTTAAAGGTATTGATACAGGAGATTGGTTAAGAGGATTTAAAGTTAAATTAAAAAATGAAAAAATTTATTTTTACTCTACCGATTCTAAATCAAATAAAATATTAACAAGTAAAAATTGGGATTCAAACGAATTGTTTGGATTAACAGATGAGCATTTAGAAGAGGTAATTACTGAAAAGTTATTGCCTTTTTTTATACAAAATTTAAAAAACAGATTAGATATATGATTTACGATAGTTTAGATACAATACCGTATAAACTTTTTTATACTATTTTAGAAAATGAAGATTATAACCTACTTTGTACTTCTGAAAATAAAAAAGAGGTAGATTTAAAATTTGTGTGGGATAAATTAGAATTAGATCATAACTCTAGGAAGGAACATAAAGAAGATAAAAACATATTTCATCTTTTAAAAAAAATACATCTTATAAAACTAAAGCAAAAAATAATATTGTTATCGTTGGATAGTCTAAAAACTTTTTATAGCGAAGATGTATTGAATATTTTAAAAGAACATAATATTATTGTTAGAGATGATAGTAATGAAAACTATCATAACGATATTAATATTTTTGAGATTCAAGCTAATGAATTGACCGATACGATAGAGCAATTAAGTAAAGGATTGCCTAAAATTGAAGAAATTGAAGATGATAGTGATACTTTACTGAAAATAAATAAGCTATTAGCTAGTTATGGATTAATTGTAGGATATAGAATCGACCCAAACACAACAAGTTATAATGAAGTACAAGCTATTGAGGAAGCTATTGAGATAAAAATAAAATCTAGTAAATTAGAAACAAATGCCAAATAAAGGAGGAATAATAACCGTTAGAGATACATTTGAATCAGAAGTATTACTTATTGGTAAGCAATTTGCGAATTCGTTAAAAATTGCAGATGATGCTATAATAAATACAAATAAAAATATAAAATCATTAGCAGATGCTTATAAAACAATTAGTAAAGTTACTTCAAATCAAGAGTTTTTAGAGGCAAAGAAAAAAGAAAATTTACTTAATTTAGAAACTTTAAATGGATTAAAGCAACAAACGATTGCTTTAAAAAATGCTTCTATCGAAAAGCAAAATCAAATAAAAGAAAATAACTTATTAGCTTTGAGTAACGACAAAGTAAAAATAAGCAATAATACTTTGGAACAATCAGAAATAAGATTGCAAAAAGCAAAAGATGGTACTGTAAAAAAGACTGTTGAAGAAAAAATAGAAGAACAAGAATTAGCAAAACAATTAAAAAAAGAAGCATTAGAAAGACTTGGACTAACTGGTGCATACACAAAATTAAATGATGCTAGAACAAAAGCTAAAAATACCTTACGAGATTTAGTAGCTGGCGAAACAGCATCAGTAACTCAAATACAAAAAGCTCAAAAAGAGTTTGATTTACTTGACAAAAAAGTAAGAAAAGCAGACAATGCAGTTAGAGATTTCACTAAGGATGTAGGTAATTATGGACTTGCGTTAAATGAAGTAACTTCTTTATTGTCTTATTTAGGAATAACAGTAGGTTTAGGTCAAGCTATAAAATTAACCGAAGTTTTCTCTGATGGATTAGCGCAACTTCAAATTAATATGCGAGGAACTAAAGAGCAAGCTAATAGTGTTTTTGATGATTTAAAAAATATAGACACAAGGACATCTTTAGTAGATTTATTAGGTTTATCTGAAATAGTAGCTAAGAAAGGAGTTGCTACAAGTGCTATTGCTGAAATAACAACAGAATTAGATAAATTATTTTTAGTACTAGGAGATGCTATTGGCAATAAAGATGAAGGAACAGCATCAATAATAAAATTAATTAGCATTTTTAACACCGATGGAAAAGTAACACCAGAAAGGGTTAAAGCTATTTCTTCAGAATTAATAGCACTATCAACAAATGGAGTTGCTACAGGAAAATATTTAATAGATTTTAGTGAGCGAGTAGGAGCATTTCGTTCATTGACAGGACAAACACTACCACAAATAACAGGATTAAGTGCTGGTTTTGAACAATTGGGACAGTCTGTTGAAGTTGCTGGTACAGCTACAGGACAAATAATAACTAAATTATTAAGCGATGTGCCAAAATATGCAAAAGCAGCCAACATACCGTTAAAAGAATTTAGGAGATTATTATTAACCGATTCAACAGAGGGGCTTTTAAGATTTGCAGAAGGTTTAAAGAAAAACTCTAAAAACACAGAAGAATTTGCAAATAGTTTTGAAGATGTAAATTTAAAAGGAGCAAGAGTAAAGTCTGTTTTAGCTGAATTAGCAATAAATGGAGATTTATTTAGAGAAAAAATAAAACTTTCAACTGATGCTACAAATGATTTAGGTAAAAGCACAGAAAATGCATCTTTAAAACAATCAACATTTGCAGGAACATTAGATAAAATAAAAAAAGATTTTGAAATACTTGTAGCTACTCAAAAGGTACAGGACTTTTTTAGTAATAGTGCAATTGCGGTGTACACTTTGATAAAGTTAATCACTATGATTCCTTTTTCAATAGTAATAGGAGGTTTGTCATCATGGATAGCATTAAAGGCATTGTTAAATAGACAATTAATATTAAATACGATTGCATTAAATTATAATAATGAAGCTAGCCTTTTATACAAAGCTAGAGCATTAGGGGTTTCTTTAGGTCTTATAGAACAAACAGTCGCTACAGGGGCAGCAACCGTTGCTACAACAGAATTAACAGTCGCTACAGAAGCCGCAACTATTGCAGAAGCTGAATTAGCAGCTACATTTGCTTTAACTCCTTGGGGTGCTATTGCACTAGGTGTTGGGGTATTAGCAACATCTTTGTATGCATTAGCAACAGCAGAAACAGAAGCAGAAAAAAACGCAAAAAAAATAAAAGACAGTTTAGATTTTGCTAAAGACACTATTATAAACAAAATTAAAGGTATAGATAAAGCTAGAGAGGATGCGTTTAAAAAAGAGGAGGATAGGCAACGTAAATTATTTTCATACGGTAAATCTCAAGAAGAAGTTGATAAGGATTTAGCAAAATTCAAACAAGATTATATTGAAAAAGATATAGAAAACAACGATAAAGAATTAAAAAGGGTAACAGAAAGGTTAAAAGTTTTAGAGGTTAACTATACTAAAGAAAAAAAAATACTAGAGGATAGAATAAAATTAAATACAAGTTTATTAGGCAAAGGAAATGAAGCAAAAGATAATTCATTACTTAAAAGTATTGAAAACGACATAGCTAAATTAAATGAATTATCTGTAAATATTCAAACGTATAGAAAAGAAAAACAAATTTTTAATAAATTAAAATCAGAAGAAAAAACAAATTTATTAAAAAAATCAGACGAGCTTATTATTGTAAACCGAATAAATAATTCTGACGAAGAACTCAAAATACTAAAACAACAATATGATTTAGTAAAAAAACTTAATGAAGATAGATATAAACTTTCTCAAAAGCGTCTTCAATCTGAAATTGATTTACAAGATGAATTAACGCAAAATGAAAAGTTAAACATTGATGAAAGACTTAACGCATCTACAGAAAGCGACCAAATAGCAGAAGCAAAAAGGAGAGAAACGTTTGAAAAAGAGTTAAAAGATAAAGGCACTTACAATGAGAAATCAGGCAATTTTGATAGAGAATTATCCAATAAGCAAATAGATGAAATAGTAAGTGGCGGTAAAATTGTAGATGGTCTTAATGATGATTTATTATTGATGTACGAAACGTACCAAAACGATATTACAGAGATTCTTAAAAAAGGGCAACGCAAACGTGACGGATTAATAGACGAAGATGTAAAAAAACAATCAAGTGATTTAGAGAAAGCATTTCAGGAGCAATTAAACCAATTATCATTTATTGAAGAAGAAGCTAATAAGATACGTGGTTATGAGGAAATATCATTATTAAACCAAAAAAACAAAGGAATAATTAATGAGGAAGAGTATGCTAAAAAAGTACTTGACCTAAAAACTAAAAGCGCACAAATATTATTTGATAGACAAAATGAATATTTTAGAGATGAAATATTAGCACAAATATTAGCTGATGAAGAAAAAATAAGAAATTCTGAATTATCAAATACAGATAAAGAAAAGCTACTAAAAGAATCTGAAAAAAGAAAATTAGCTATAGTTTCTGAATTTTCAAAACTTACTTATGATAAATTAAGTTCAGACGCGACCGACAATGAGCAAAAAGAATTAGCACGGTTAAAAAAAAGAGAGCAAAATATAAAAGATAGTTCTAAAATACTTGCTGATGCTTTTGGTACAGACGCAAGTAATTTAGAAAACTTCTTTAATACTATTTATAGCAATTTTGATAAACTATTATCTGGGGGGAAGTTAAGCATAGAGGATTTTGCTAAAACCTTTCAAGATTCTATGGCGATAGTTAAAGATATAGGGAATGTATTGTTTGATAAAAGAATAAGTGATATTGATTATGAAATTGAAAAAAACAATAACTATTACGATAATCAAATAGCATTAGCTGAAAATGATGCAAGAAAAAAAGATTTACTAGAAAAGGATAAGAAAAGAAAAAATGACGAGTTAGAGAAGCAAAAGAGAGTACAGCAACACAAACAAGCAGTATTTAATAAAGCAGTAACTATTACTCAAATTGGATTACAAAATGCATTAGCAATAGCAACAGCAGCAGCAACAACAGCCCCTACATTTTGGGCAGTCGCAATAGCTTCTGTAATAGCAGCTACACAATTAGCATCAGCAATAGCAATACCAATACCAAAATATAGACTTGGTAGAACAAAAGGTAAGGCAGAGCGTGCTATAATAAATGAGGATGTAGCAGAAGTAGTATCCGGACAAGGCGGTGTTAATCCGAGAGTTTATAAGGGTAAAAATGTAATGATAGACTTGCTTGAAGATGAAATGGTGCATACTTCAGAGGATGCGTATAAAAGATATATGAAGCAGAACTCAATAAATACAGTTTCTCAAAAAACAAAAAATGTAGAAGACTACCAAGCTAATATTATAATTAATGAGAATAATGCAGAATTATTGTTAGAATTGCAAAAAACACGAAAAGCGTATGAAAAAAATAAGCAAAATATAAAATTTCAAAACAATGTAATAGACATAGAGCATAGTATTTGGAGTTATAAAAATACAAACTGGAAATAATGTTAAATACAGCATTCACGCAAGTAAAAATGTACACATTCTTTTACAAAGATATGTCTTACATACTTAAAACAGACCCAATTGGTTGGGAGAAAAGTGGCAAAGAGTATGATAGAAATACAGAATATGATGGCATTATAACTAAATTTTCAAACGTTTTAACTTTTACTAAAGATTCTAAAAACTTCTTAAAAGACGTTTATGAATTAGATGGAGTGATGGGTAAAGTTAAATTAAGAGAAGAAGTAATAAATGGTATAACTGGATTATGGGAGTATTCATACGAGGGAGATTTAGACTTTGAAACTTATGAAATACAAAATAATAAAATACAAATTAAATTTAATACTTCTGGATTTGAGGAATTACTAAGGTCAAGAATAAATGAAGAATTTGAAATTGACAGAGAAAAAGATTTAAACGATAAAATATTACAGCCAATTATACCAAATGTTGTTTTAGATGAAGGAAGAAATATATTTTTAAAGACAGATTGGGAAACACCAGTAAACTCATACTCTTCATTAGAAGCAAGAAGCGCAACCACATCTTATAGAAATAGTTCTTGTACAATACCTTTAAATGTAAAGAATAAAAGCCACGAAGAAGCACAAAATGTAACAGAATTAATTACAGGAAGTGAAACGGTGGCAGGTACTGAAATGCAATTTTTTGCAAATTCAGATAGGATAAAAGTGCTTAATATATCGATTAGTTTATCATACAAAATAGCTGCAATGCAAAGATTTTATTCTTCTAATGAAAGATTTTATGTTAGATTAAATAAAATAAATAGTAATGGAGATATTATTAATACAGAGGTTTTATTATATTCAGGAGATAATGATATAGTAATAAATGCAATAACAAACATTTCTTACAACAGCACTATAACATTACAGGAATCAGAAGGATTGTCATTAGATTTTTTAATAGGCGCTTCTTTTAATGGAGGAGGTTCTTTTAGAGTTTTAATAAACGAATTGAAATGTAATCTTACTGTAAAAGAAGACTCTATAATGTTACCTACTAATGTTAATTTTTTAAATGTATATACGGTATTAAATAGACTTTCAAGAATAATTACAGGAAAAGAAAATAGTTTTTATTCTGAATATTTTGGAGGCACAACAGATGGATATTTAAAAAATGGGATAGGAGCATTTATTGGATTAGCTCACGGATTTTGGGTAAGGGGATTTGAAAAATTACCATTAACAACTGAAGATGATGTAAATCTATTCAAACCAATGACAACATCATTTAGCAAAGTATTATCTAGTTGTGATGCAGTTTTAAATATAGGTATGGGTATAGAAACGATAGGCAGAAAACAAACAATTGTAATTGAAGATAAAAAATATTTTTATAATACTGAAATTATTACAAGATTACCACATAAACTAGGTAATATAAAAAGGAGACCTTCAAGTAAAAATTTGTACAGTAGCGTTGAGGTTGGCTATGAGCAGGGAGATGTATTTGATGAAGCAGTAGGACTAGATGAACCTAATAAAAAATCTAAATTCATAACTTACTTAACAAAAGGAAATTCATATAAAAAAATATCAAGCGTTATTGGGAGTAATTATATGCGAGAATTTTGTAGAAGGAAACCAAAGAAAAAATACCAAACACTTTCACATAAAAATGATAACGATTTATTTTTTTTAGATTTAAAATATGATGGTAATAAATATAAATTTAGAAAATATGGAGATGATTTTTCTGAAATACCAACAGGTATATATAGTCCAGAAACAGCAACAGAATTAAGATTTAGTCCAGTTAACATATTATTAAGACACGGTTGGTTTATAGCAAGTGGTTTGGTAAAATATATGAACCAATATTTAAGATATAGTAGTTCTGATACAAATAGTAATTTAAAAACAAAATTACGCACCGATATATTTTATCAACAAGATACGTCAGCTACAGTAGGAGATGGGAATGCTTATGTTGAAAATCAAGATATACTTAATGGTAGATTAAAAAGACCTAAATTTGAAGCAGAATATGTAGAAGGAGAATGTAAGGTAGATTATGAGTTTATAAAAAGTTTAGAGGGTTTTACAGAGATAAACGGTAGAAAAATACCAAATATTTACGGGCTTTTTGAATATATAAACGAAGAAAATAAAATAGAGCAAGGATTTTTAATAAATTTGAAGCCAGAAGGCAAAGGAAAATTTTTGTTTTTAAAACACAATAGATAATATGGCAACTTATTCAGAATTAAAAATTACATTTAAAGAAGACTTAATTATAGAAAGTAGTCTTTATTTTGATATGCAGTATCAATCTTTACCATCTGAAACATTTAGTGAGGTTTGGAAAAATATCAGAATGGATTCTTATGAGGTAAGTGTTGGATCACCTACAAGCATAATAGGGGAGAGAAGTGCAATAAATTTTGTAAATGCTTTTAATCAAGATTATTTTGATGCAAATTTAACCGTAATACGAACTGGAAGTGTAGTTGTAATAAAATCCCCTGTATATGGTCAAGTTTTTCAAAATGGAGTATGCATAAAAATAGAACCTAATACTCCAGCTAATGTACAGTTTACTTATAATAATGTAATTAATGACAAAACAAGTATAGATTCTATAGGTTTTTTAGAAGCAGATGCAAATGCTTGCGATAATGTAAAAGTAGCTGTACTTACAAGCGATATTGCGCCATATATATTAAGTCCTTTTATATTAAATAATAATACTGAAAATCCTATACTTTTCGAGGTTGTAAGAGGGCAAGATTTTGTATTCACTATAGAAAATGCAAATGGCGTTCAAACATCTACAAATATAGTAGTGCCAAAAAAACTATTAAGTGTAAACTTTACTATAAACCAAACTACAACACCAAGCGGAACTAATATAAATGTAACAAATGTAAATTCTCAAGGATTGGTATTAGAGTATTCATTAGATGGTTCACAATTTTATGTAAGTTCTATTTTCACAAATTTATTAGAAGGAGAATATAATCTTTATGTAAAAGACCAACTAGGTTGTAGTTTTAGAAAAACATTTATAGTATCAAGCACATCTAGTTTATCACCATTTTTCTATATTTCTAAAAGTAATTCTATAAGATATGCTCAAGTAGTAGATTTTAATGATGCGATAAATTACCAAAATGATGAAAACACATTAAGCTGTCAAAGTGATGATGAAATAGTTTATAAAGAAATACAAAGATTTCAAAGTTCAGATATAATAACAACACAATTTTTAAGCAATTACAATGACTACGAGGCAATCGTAATAAAAGAAGATGGTACGAAAATCACAATCCCTATAACAAAAAAAAGTATGTTTATGGGAAATAAGGAAAAACGAGATGCGAATAAGAATAGTTATTTAGTTGAAGGAAAAACAGGAATATACTTTACGCAAGGAAATATTTATGACTATAATACAAATGCTATAGTAGATACATATTCTTTAAATGGTTATTTACCATATTGGGCAAAAGTAGGGGGTTACATAAGCATTAATAACACTTGGTATCTAATAGAAAATATTAAGTTTAATGAAATTTTAAATTGCGATGAAATGATAATTTCAATGCCTTATGATGAGATTGACCTAGCTATAGTGGTAGGGGCAATATTCAATTACCAAAATTATGAAGTTTATGAATTTGATATAGATTTTTTAAATTACATAAATCAAAACATTCAAGTTAAAATAGTAGCAAATTCAAACATTGGAGAAGCTATTGAGTATATTTCTGAAACAATAAATATACAAATTAAACAAGAAGGCACTTATGAAATAAAATATTGGAATGACACAAATACAGATGTTTATTATTCTACAGGAATAAAGTTTAAATTAAGATTATTGATTGAGGAAGTAAAACTATTAGACAAACAAGAGCAAGAATTAAGTTTTAACGATACAAACATAGAATTAATAGAAAGCAGCATTTACGAAGGTAATGAATTTGCATTTTCGCCAATGTCAAAAGAAATGGCTGTAAAATTAAAAAGAGCATTGACACACGAAAATTTATTTGTAAATGCGCAAGGATATAAAAAATCAGACGGTATTGATAGCGAAAAAATGGGAGTAACAAATTTTTACAATGTAAAAGCAAAATTATTTAAAGATGGAAGCTCTTACAATAGTCTAACAACAGGAGATGGAGAAATTTATAATGGTGCAAATTTAGAAGTACTTGGATTGTTAGACTATGGTGGAGGATTTATAAAATACTAATTGCAAGCGGTTTGTAATTTTCGCTCTCTATCTTTATTCAAAATACCTATTTTTCGATAGTCAATCTCTCCTAAAACTGGATTATTTATGACAAGTTGAATTTGAGCATCGTAATAGTTATTTATTTCGTTAATTATAGATGCGCAGTCGTCTTTTGAACATGAAAATAAAATAATAGCAATAAATGATAAAAAAATAGTTTTCATAAGATAAAAATTAAGATTAATAAAAATTATATATTTGTAAAAATAAATAAAAAAAATGAACGAAGAATTATTAAGAAATGTTATTCAACTTGTAAACCAAATTGTTGAAGGAGCAAAAACAAATAACGAACTACCAATACAGACGGATTTGGATGTAAATTCAAAAGTAAGAGTTACAAAAAATAATGTATCTGAAACTTTAATTATTAAGAACATAATCGATGCGGCTGTTATGCAAAGTAGAAGTTATGTAGATAGATTTATAAGAGTAGAAGGTTGGGTTGTTTCTGGAAACAATATTACACTTAAAGATTCTTGGGAGTGGTACATAAATGGTTTATTCTACACAAATACAACGCAAGTATTATTGTCAATACCTTTGTGCGCTACAGGAATGACAAGAATGGATACTATTGTAGCAAATAATATAAACACTTTTGATAGAATAGAAGGGGTGCCAACATCTGGAACTCCTTTCTCGCCATCTCCTTTGCCAAATACATTAGAAGCTACATTTGTTACAGTTACAGATACAACAATAACGGTATCAGACCCTCCAACAGTTATTAGATTACCAGTATTTTTTGGATTTCCAGCGGATCATAATGAATTAGAAGGAGGAAGTGAAAGACCTTTAGAAAATGATTGGGCTTTTATGATTTATGACAACCCTATTGAATTAGCTAGATACGATGGTGCAAAATGGGTATATTTCCATTTAGGAGGAAATAGCAGTAATCAAAATTTGCAACAGGTAACTACACAAGGAAATCAAACTACAGATCCAATACAATTTTTAGACAACGATGGGAACTCAGCAACAGTTTCTTCAGGGGGTGTTTTTATTACAACAGCTATTGGATTAGCAGCAAGTTATGGAGTGCAAGAATATAACATTAAAAACGAGATTAATGAAAGAACTTCTGTCCAAGCTGTAACAACTTCATATACTAGAAAAACAGGAAATATTACAGGTATTTTAACTGTAGAAAATGAACCCCCAACAGTAGATGGTATTTATCAACAAGTAAGACAATTAAAAAGTGGTACGCAAGCACTTATATCAGATATTACAGAGGCTATTTCTAATCTACCTGGAACGGTTGATGAAATATTAGAATATGCAAATTTAGCTAGTTTTCCTGCATCAGGCGTTTCTAATTTTTACTATCTCGCTCTTGATACAAATAAGACATATCGTTGGAGCGGAACAGTTTACACTCCTTTAAACGAGGGAATAGCTTTAGGTGAAACATCCTCAACAGCTTATAGAGGAGATAGAGGTAAAGCATCATACGACCATACATTTGATGCCGATGTTCACGTTACTACCACTGATAAAGCAAATTGGAATGGCAAACAACCAGCAGGAACATACGCATCAGGAACAGGTAGTGCTACTGGTACTAATACAGGAGACCAAGATTTATCAGGAAAAGTAGATAAGATTACAGGAAAAGGTTTGTCTTCTGAAGATTACACAACTCTTGAAAAAACTAAATTATCAGGAATATCTACAAATGCAAATGTTGGAGTATTACCAAACACAAATATTACAGGAGCGACTAAAACTAAAGTAACGTATGATGCTAAAGGATTAATTACGGGGGGTAGCGATGCTACAACTTCTGATATTTCTGACACAACAAATAAAAGATATGTTACTGATGCTAACTTAACAGTAATTGCAAATACTACTGGTACTAATACAGGAGATAATGCTGCAAATAGTTTATATCAACCAACACAAACAACAGGTATAAATATCTCTTTTGCAACTCAAAAACAATGGAATAGTATAGCTTCTCCAGCAACTTCAAACATTACAAATGACCTTACAGGAGCGGTAATTATGACGACTCAAAAAATATATCATAATAGTGGCACAGCACCTACATTTCCAGCAGGTTGGGTAAAAAAAGGAACTGGAAGTTATGTTACTGGAGTTTTAAATACTATTTATGCGGAGTGGTCAGTAGGAACAACAGTTGAATATTGGATAACACAATAATATGGGGAATTATTACAGTATATTAAAAAATCAAGGATTTGACCCAATGTCATTAAGTCCGATATTACATATTAATCCTTACAAAGATTTATATGTAAGCACCGTTGATAATAATGGAGTAAGAAAACAAGGCAATTTAATAAATTCAGCAACTGCATCTTCAGGTCAAGCACTTGCGACATTAAACACTTTGGGTTCAAGACCAGTTTATAATGGTGAGGGTTGGTATTTTAAAACAAATTCTCAATTAACTACAGGAGCAGTATCAGATTATAATTTCATTCATAATGGCAGTGATTTTGATATTTCGTGTACAGTTTTTTTATGCCCTACATCTACAACAACAGCAGGAAGAGCCTTTATGACTAACAATGGATTCTCTCTAAGTGGATTAGGATTTTTATTGAGAAGTGTAAAAACATCAGGAAATACCACTATACAATTTAATGTAGGGAAAGGTGGGGCTTCTTACATTTCTTTAACCTCTGGAATAATTGCGGAAAATGCAACTTATAGTATAAGAGTAGTTAAGACAGGTTCTAATGTCAAGATGTTTATTAATGGTACACAAGTAGCTACTCAAACAATAGCTGTAGCACCAGGTGTTGGAGATGCTCAAATTATGACAATTGGAAGTACTTTATCTTCAACTGCAAATATTTATCTTAAAGATGTTGTTATTTTAAATAGAGTAATGACAGCAGGAGAAGTTACAAGTATGAATGCTAGAACATTTGCAAGTATCACGCCTACTGATATAAATACTTATATTCAAGATGGAGATAGTAATTGCGCAGGTCAAGGATTAAATAGTGCTATTGCAGGAGATTTGACAGGTATAATTAGTGGTGCTTATGCAATGTCATTTAATAGCAACACTCCAAGTCATTTATCTTATGTAGGTAAATTACAAACTACCGTAAACAACACTTTGATTTCTCAAAATCTAGCAACAACTCACGGTTCAGAAATGAGATTTGGCAAAGATATGGGAGCAGTAAAAGATACATTCATTATAAAATATGGTGTTGGTAGTACGTTTCTATACTATGATTGGTTGTCAACTAATTCTAATTTGTCATATAGTAATTCACTATTAGCAATAAAAGAAGCACTAGCAGATTTAACTCACGTTTATAGAAGAAAGCCAGTATTTAGAGGATTGGAGTGGGAAAATGGAGCAAACGATGCTTATATTGGAGGAGATAATATTAGTTGGACTAGAAGTGGTACAACAATTACTATTACACAAACAAATCATACAGTTAAAACAAATCACGTTGTACCCTTTACTTTCTCTAGCGACCCTTTAGCACTACCAACAGGATTATATTTAGCTACATTTGTAAATGCAAATACCTTTACTATACAGGCTTTAAATGCAGGAGCAATGATGGGATTAGCATCGTGGTCGGCAGGTTCAACTTATAAAACAAACCTTAATGGTGTATTAGTGGGTATTGTGAATTATCTTACAAGCACGTTGCAAAATCAAGTAAGTGGTGCAACAGGATATACGGTTAATAAATTAAGAATACATATTGGAGAAACAAAATCAGGAGGAAGTAATTTTAAAACTACTTCATACAATGACCAAATTGCAGGGGTAAGAAGTTTAGCAACTACATTTTTAACAGACAATCCAAGTATGGTAGGTAAAGTTTTAGAAGTAGTAACGCAAAACAACAATGATGTACCAGCAGTAGACACAGTACATTATACAACTGCTGGTTATGATACTATAGGATTAAGAAGAAAAAATTATTATATTAATTACATAAATGAATAAATATGGATTTTAAAAAAGAGTTTTTTGGAACTGGAAGAGGCTGGATGCATAGTGCATTTGGGGTATCTTTAACTTATTTTTTAATATATTTAGGATATTTAGGTTTTTGGTCGCCATTAAAGGATTTATCAAAATTTATAGAAGGAGGAAACTTTGCAAATATGCTTAGTTCATTGATAGGATATATTATAATTGTAGGGATTTCGGCAGTTATCATAGAATTAGCACAAGGTCAATTTTTTAATGTTGACTTTTCAGTAACAGATGTTTTATTTACAATTTCAGGAGTACCTTTAGCAGCAATGTTAAATATGACTATTACAACAAATATTTATATATTTGTTGTATGCTTAATGGCTTTTTTATCGGCATTAACATACGCAGTTTTATTTTTAAGAAAATATTATTATAAAAAGTAACCAATTAAATTATTATTATATGAAGAATCCAAAAACAACATTTACAGGAGTTGTAGGAGTATTAGTAGGGCTTGCAACTTACAAAGGATGGATAGACGAAACAATAGGAAGTTACATAACTACGGCATTCGGATTTTTGTTTGCTTATTTTTGTGTTGATTCAACAGATACCCCAGCAACATAAAATGAAATTTTTAAAATTAGTTTTAGTAGACAAAGAAAAATTGAAAGATTTTGATTTGACAATGGAAACAATGGATATTGAAATTGTTTCAATTGAGAGTAATGAGTACGAATCCGAAAATTATAATAAAATTGGATTGCCATTACCAAAACCAAAAGAGTAATATATTTAGGGTAATGGGTAATTGTTTAAGTACAGTTATAGTTACCCTTTATATTTTTATTTTAGTTACTGGAGTGTACGATACAGATTTTTACAGAAATTATTTTACAGTAATTGAATATGCAGAATTTTTTATTTTGAGTGTTTTATTTTTAGATATTATTTTTAATTATAAAAAGCATAGTCTAATATCAAAGCGAGGAGTATCAACAATATTAGCATTATCAATATTAACAAAGATAGCTACTCTAATAACGATTAAAATATACTATACCATTTACGGATTATTAATTCTTTCTTGGTTAATATCAATTATATTTGCCAAATGGGTGAAATTAAAAGTTTTATAACTTGGTTTACAAATCTATCTAACACAAAAAAATTAACAGCTGGTTATTTATTAGTTATTATAGGCTTGGTGTATTTAAACTATAAAACAAAAAAAGAGGATGCACAAAAGTATGATGAATTGCGTAATGATTATCTTATTCTTGGTAATAGATATAATACTCTTTTTGATAATTCTCAAAAAGAGATTAACATTTTGCATAAAGAGAAAGAAAAAATTATAC
Organism: Flavobacterium sp.; assembly: GCA_043744095.1. GTDB lineage: Bacteria > Bacteroidota > Bacteroidia > Flavobacteriales > Flavobacteriaceae > Flavobacterium. Next base: position 1,968 of record JAYTVI010000056.1, on the reverse strand, counting down.
AAACATATTCGGACAAATTTGAAATTTTGTTTAGAGAATCACAATTTATTAAAAAGAAAGTAGAATGAAAACAATTTCATATTTAGCAGTTTTATTTCTATTTGGTTTCTTAATTTATTCAGAACCAAAAGTTACAAAAATCAAGTTCAAACCATTGAAAACCTATTCTAAACAAATAAGTAAAGAACAAATGGAATTAGATTTAAAGATATTTAAAATAGCAAATAATAACCGTGCTATATGTAAAGAAATTTATAAAAAAGATACTATGCAATAATTATGGAATTATACGTAAAATACAAAAGTTTATTTAATTCTTACCACATAAATACTCCGTTGAGGTTGGCTCATTTTATGGGTCAAGCAGAAGCAGAAAGTGGGTTGAAGTCGGTAAGAGAAAGTTGCTATTATAAAAATATTGATTCTTTAAGAAAAACATTTAAAACACCCTTTTTAAATAAAACAGATTCCTTTGTAATTCAATATTTAAAAAATACCGTGAAATGCGCTAACTATGTTTATGCTAATCGAAACGGTAATGGAAATGAAGATAGTGGCGATGGATATAAATATAGAGGTGGCGGTATGTTTCAAAATACCTTTAAAAATGGGTATTTGATTTTATCAAAAGATACAAGGATTGACTTTTTGGCTAATCCAGATATAATTACTGAAGAAGCAAATGGATTGATTGCAGCATTGTGGTATTGGAATAAAAATAATCTTAATGCTTATGCTGATAAAGATGATATTGACGGAGTTTCAGACATTATCAATATAGGCAGAAAAACCCAAACAATAGGAGATTCAAACGGATATAAACATAGAAAAGAATGTGTTGAAAAATGGAAAATGAAATTAAAAACGCTTTAGTTTTTATATTTGTGCTTGTAGTTGCATCTATATCAATACTTAACTTCGCATCATTATTATTCTACTTAATGTTTCAAGAAAAAATTAAAAACAAAACAACTAAAAAAATAAATAGAAATGATGAAAATTAGAATATTATACGTTATTGTTGGATTATTGTTATTGTTTATGGCGTTTCAATGCAATAGAAACAATGATTTGCAAACAGATGCTAAAAGATTAAATATAGAAGCCGATACAGATAGAAAAATAGCTGAAATATACATTCAAGAAAATATTAAATTAAATGATAGAGAAGTTAAATATTCAGATAGCATTCAATCATTAAAAAATGAATTGGAATTAAGCAAAAGCAAACTGGAAATAATATCAAAAAACACAGAAAATATTATATCTAAAATAAGAAGCCATAAAACAACAGACAACACAAAGTTCATCGCAGATAGATATAACGCTCCAAATGACGTAAAAAGTGCAGAAAATAGCACAATCATAAAAGACAACGTTACAAAAAAAGTAATTATTGAACTTGTAGAGAAAGACGGACTACAAGAAAAACAAAAAATATACACTAACGATATAGAAAAATTAAAAGAAACAGGCGTTTATAAAGATACAGTTATCAATATTGAGAAATTAAAAAACAATAATTTAATGATCGGGATTGACAAATTAAACAGTTCGCTTGACAAAAAAGAAGAAGCTATAAAAGGAATTGAAAAGCAAGTCAAAACTGAAAAAAATAAAAAAAATATTTGGAAAACTTTGTTTTATGGGTTATTAACTTATTTAGGGATTAATTTAATTTATAAATAAAGTGAAAAAATACAGAAATGAAATATTACTATTAATGAAAACTTTTGATTTAACATTAGTAAGTTGGTCAAAAGAAATACAATATCCCACAGGGTTAAAAGAAAAAATAGATGGTAAAAAATATAAAAATCCATTACTTTACACGGATATTAAAAAAGCATAAATAATGCGAGATTTTACGATAATATCTCAATTTTTTATTATATTAATTAAATGTTAAGGTTTTAACTCAATGTTTACAGGGGTTTAAGTTAGTGAGTTGCGCATATCGATTAGTTG
>JAYTVI010000055.1:0-2177 GCA_043744095.1 Flavobacterium sp. | reverse complement strand
AAATGCGGATTCATTTGAGTCAACAATAATTTTTGATTGAGAATTTGCTTTTCTAAATCGGAAACGTATTGCTTTTGTTTCATTTTTAAAAAATAATTCTGATAAATAAAAACAAGAAAAAACAAACCAACTACCAGCAACAATGCAACTGAAGTTCCTAACCAAAAAATTAATTTTATTTCGTTCTCGCTTTCCATACACCAATAATTATTAAAATTCTCCAAACAATTACAAATAGAATATTAAAGATATAAAATCCCCAAAATTCTGCATATCCTCTCTTTTGTAAAAAAATAGATAGTAGAAATAAAACAATGGATGTTGAAAAATAAAATACAAACCCAAATATGTAGTAAAAGTCAGGATTAATAAACAGTGAAACTTTATTAGTATCCTCAAGGTTATTTTTGAACCATAAAAAAGCTACTATTAGTACAAAAAAAGTATCAAAAAGCATTAAATAAGATTCGGTTTTCATACTCTCATTTGCATTCCATATAAAAATAAAAGATAAAAATAATAGTATAAAAATTATTGCTCCAATTTTTAAAAACAAATTATAAGCTGAAATTAAAATACGTTTAAAATAAAAATAAATGGTCCAAAATTCTAAAAATGTGTAAATTCTAAAAACATATGCAGAAGAATAACCACTATTTGGATATAACTTCATAAAAATAGTAATGCAAGATTCAATTATCGAAAAAATAAAAATCAGCCACAAAAAAGGCGTAATTGCATTTTGAGATTTTATTTTATTGGCTTTTAACAACCAAATCGGAATAAATCCTAAAACACAAGCAAAACAGATCGTTGAAGTTACTATTGTACTATTGATTTCCATAGTTTATAAATAATTTTATTGGCAAAAAAATTATTTCACTCTCGCTTTCCATACTCCGATAATTTGAAAAACTCTCCAAAGTATTGCAAATAAAATATTGAAGATATAAAATCCCCAAAATTCTTCATATCCTTGGTTTTGTAAATAGTTGGTTAGTAAAAACAAAACAATAGTCGTAGAAAAATAAAATACAAATCCAAATATATAGTAAAAGTCAGGATTATCAAATAATGAAACTTTATGATCATTCTCAAGATTATTTTTGAACCATAAAAAAGCAGTTATTAGCACAAAAAATGTTTCAACTAAAGATAAATAAGAATCCGTTTTTGAGGCTTCATCTATATTCCATATTAAAATAAAATACGCAAATAATAGTAAAAAAAATATTGCTGTAACCTTGAAAAATATAGTATATGATGAACTTAAAATATTTTTAAAGTAAAAATAAATAGTCAAAAATTCCAATAATGTGTAAATTCTAAAAATATAAGCAGAGTTGTAATGAATATTTGAAAAAATTTCAAAATAAATAGTGATGCCAATCTCAATTAATGAAATAATTAATACCAGCCATAAAAATGGTGTGATTGCTTTTTGAGATTTTATTTTTTTTGCTTTTAACAAGCAAATAGGGATAATACCTAAAAAATTCGCAAAATAAATTGTTGGTGTAATTAATGAGGTATTGAATTTCATTTTTAAAAAATTTTTTTTTGAAAATTGAAACAACAAAAGTAACTTAAATAAACTGCAAGTCATCTTGAGCAAAAATTTCAAATTTTTTAATAGTGAATTACTCTGATTGCTCTTGTTATATGATTTATTTCAACTATTCGTTATAGCTCGAGTCTCCTACGTCGAAATGACAAACCACGGAAATAAATGACTTTAACCTTTTTTATACTCACTTTGTCATTTCGACCTTTTGGGAGAAATCACATTTGTTGCTTGAGTTTGTTGCTCTCGTTATGAGATTTATTTAATCTGTTCGATATCGCTCGTGTCTCCTTCGTCGAAATGACAAGAGAAACCTATCATTTGTCATTTCGACCTTTTGGGAGAAATCACATTTGTTGCTCTCGTTATAAAATTTTTCCTACGTCGAAATGACAAAAAACGTGAAAACTGCCAAATACGACTGAACACTAAAATCAATGTGCTTCCAACCAATTTTTACCAACTCCAATTTCAACATCCAAAGGAAGATCCATTTTAAATGCGTTTTCCATTTCGTGTTTTATCATTGGTTTTATTTTTTCCAGTTCAGAGTTATGAACGTCAAAAACCAACTCATCGTGCACTTGCAATAACATTTTTGATTTCCATCCCG
>JAYTVI010000054.1:0-7065 GCA_043744095.1 Flavobacterium sp. | reverse complement strand
TAGGAGAAATTTTTGCTTGCGCTTCCGAAGATAAAGATGAATTGTTAGTAGCCGAATTTGATTTGGATTTGATTGAACAAATTAGAGGAAAATGGCAATTTTATCGTGACCGACGACCAGAAACTTATGGAGAAATAACCGCACCATAATTTAAAATTTATAATTCAAAATTCAACATAGATAATAATATGAGTATTAAAAATAATAGATTATCAAAAATTGAATATCAAGAAAATTTCACCGATATTCATCCACCTTTCGAGACCAAAGATGCAGCTTTAGTCGAAGCCAATCGTTGCTTATTTTGCTACGATGCACCTTGTATGAAATCGTGTCCAACATCTATCGATGTTCCAAAATTTATAAAACAAATCGCCACAGATAATATAAAAGGTTCGGCTCACACTATTTTTTCATCAAATATTATGGGTGCAGGTTGTAGTAAAGTTTGTCCAGTAGAAAAATTGTGCGAAGGAAATTGTGTCTATAATTTTATGCACGAAACTCCAATAAATATTGCACGATTGCAACGCTATTCTACCGAAACAGCAATGGAAAAAAAGTGGCAATTATTCGAAAGAAAACCATCAACAGGAAAACGTGTAGCAATTGTTGGTGCTGGTCCAGCAGGTTTAAGTTGCGCTCACACTTTAAGCAGAGAAGGAATTGATGTAACTGTTTATGAAAAAGAAGCAAAAGGTGGCGGATTAATGACCTACGGAATTGCAGCTTATAAAGTTACGCCTCAATTTTGTGAAGACGAAGTAAATTATATCACATCTATTGGTGGAATAAACATTAAATACAATCAAGAATTAGGAAAAAACATCACACTTCAAGAACTTCAAAATAATTATGATGCTGTTTATCTAGCTTTCGGGGTTGGATTAGCACGTCAATTAGAAATTCCAGGCGAACATCTTGAAGGTGTTGAAGATGCCATTAAATTTATTTATGAATTACGAAATAACGATTATTCAAAAATTGCTGTTGGCGATAAAGTAGCCGTAATCGGAATGGGAATGACAGCAATTGATGCAGCAACTCAAGCAAAACGTCTTGGCGCAAAAGAAGTTACTTTGGTTTATCGTAGAACACAAGACGAAATGCCTTGTACCGAACACGAATTAGATATTGCAAAATTAGACGGTTGTCAAATCATTTGGTTAGCAGCTCCAAAAGTAATTAAAGGCGAAAACGGAAAAGTTACACAATTAATTTGCGATGTAATGAAACTAGGCGATGCCGATGCAAGCGGAAGAAGAAGTCCGATAATTTCTGGAGAAACCATAACTTTAAATGTTGATATGGTCATCAAAGCTGCAGGACAAAAACCATTTGAAACTTTAGTAAATGATAATCATATTAATAATAGCAATGGAAAAATTTCTGTTTCTGATAAAACTACAACCAGTTCCAAAGGAATTTTCGCTGGTGGCGATTGTGTAAACGGCGGAAAAGAAGTTGTAGATGCGGTTCAAGCTGGAAAAGATGGAGCAAAAGCTATTTTGAATTTTATATTTTAAATTTTGAATTGAGATGAAAACTGAAAATAAGATATTAGAAATGTCATTTGATTTTTCATTGCAAATTATTCAATTATATAAATTATTGGTTGAAAATAGAGAATACATTTTATCAAAGCAAGTATTAAGAAGCGGAACAAGTATTGGTGCAAATATTGAAGAAGCAATAGCAGCACAATCAAGAAAAGATTTTATTTCTAAATTATCAATAGCATCGAAAGAAGCAAGAGAAACAAAATATTGGTTGAAATTACTTGATAAAAGTAAATTAGTAGATTTAGATTATACGATTTATTTAGCTTCCATTGAACATATTGTAAATATTCTAACAAAAATTGTTAAAACGAGTAGTGAAGTTAATTCACAATAATTTAAAATATAAAATTCAAAATTTAAAATAGTCCATTATGGCAGATATATCAATAGATTTTTTAGGAATAAAATCGCCAAACCCTTTTTGGTTGGCAAGTGCGCCACCAACAGATAAATTAATAAATGTTGTCCGAGCTTTTGAAGCTGGTTGGGGTGGAGTGGTTTGGAAAACATTGGGTTCACAAGTAAAAAATGTTTCTTCACGTTATTCCTCAGTTAATTATGGCGGAAAAAGAATGATGGGTTTCAATAATATCGAATTAATTAGCGACAGACCATTGGATATCAATTTAAAAGAAATAACCGAAGTCGTAAAAATGTTCCCAGATAGAGCGATGATAGTTTCTCTTATGGCTGATAATGATAGAAAATCGTGGCACGAACTCATTATGAAATGCGAAGATGCTGGCGCAATGGGATTTGAACTCAATTTTGGTTGTCCTCACGGAATGACCGAACGCGGAATGGGTGCAGCTGTTGGTCAAGATCCAGAAATTGCAAAAATGGTCGTAGAATGGGTTATGGAAAAAGCAACAATCCCAGTAATTACAAAGCTTACGCCAAATGTACATTCGGTAGTTCCAACAGGAAGAGGTGCAGTTCAAGGCGGAACAAATGCGTTGAGTTTAATCAATACCATTCAAAGTGTTACTGGAGTAGATTTAGACACTTTAGTTCCCAATCCTTATGTTGCCGGAAAAAGTGTTTATGGCGGATATTGTGGTCCAGCAGTGAAACCAATTGCACTAAAAATGCTCACAACAATTGCACAAGATCCAATAACTTCAAAAGTGCCAATTTCGGGAATTGGAGGTGTAAGCACTTGGAAAGATGCAGCCGAATTTATGCTTCTTGGCGCAACTTCTGTTCAAGTTTGTACCGCAGCAATGACACACGGATTTAGAATTGTTGAAGATATGTGCGAAGGTTTAAATAATTGGATGGACGAAAAAGGATACAAAAAAGTAAACGATTTTATAGGAAAATCTGTTGAAACCATAACACATTGGGAAGATTTAGACATCAATTATCATCACATTGCAAAAATAGATCAAGATAAATGCATTCATTGCGGACTTTGTTTCATCGCTTGCGAAGACACATCGCACCAATCCATCAATTTGTTAAAAGGAAATCCGCACAATACTTATACCATTAAAGATGAGGAATGTGTGGGTTGCAATTTGTGCAAACTAGTTTGTCCTGTCGAAAACTGCATCACTATGGAAGTGCATCGAGTTGCTCCAGAATATATAAACTGGAAACAATGGCAAGCAGAAGGAAAACCTTTGAATGATCATTAAATTTTGTTTATTTGTTTAGAGTTAGTCTAAATAATATTGAATTTGGTTGACAATAATTATTATTTATGTAAATTTGTAAACCATTTAAGTAAATATTATGAAACAAATTGTTGCTAAAAGAATTAAATCCGCAAGGATGATGGCAGGTTTTTCTTTAAGAGAATTATCTGAAAAACTTGAAGGATTGGTAAGTTATAATGCTATTTCAAAATATGAAAAAGCATTAATGATGCCAGATAGCAAAGTTTTAATCCAACTTGCAAATGTGATGAATGTTAAACCAGATTATTTTTTTAGACCTTTTACTGTTGAAATTGAAAAAATCGAATTCAGAAAAAGAAGAAAACTTCCAGTTAAAGAGGTAAATGCAATTAAAGAAGAAGTTACTGATATAATATCACGATATATTGAATTAGAAGCATTTCTAAATTTGTCATCTGAATTTAATAATCCAATTAAAGATATAATAATCAATAATGGTGATGATGTTGAAAATGCTATCAATATTTTATTAGAGAAATGGAAAATCGGATTTAATGCATTGCCTAATGTAATTGAACTTTTGGAAGATAAAGAAATAAAAGTTATTGAATTAGATGCAAATTTAGAATTTGATGGACTTTCTGGCTGGGCAAACGGACATATTCCTGTTATTGTAGTAAATAAGAATTATTCTGTAGAAAGAAAACGATTTACTGCACTACACGAATTAGGTCATTTATTACTTTCTTTTTCGGAAAATTTAGACAATAAAAAAATCGAAAATCTCTGTCATCGATTTGCTGGCGCAATTCTTATCCCTAAAGAAACTTTTTTAATTGAACTTGGTGACACTAGAAAAAGAATAAGTTTACCTGAACTTATTGCTGTAAAAGAAACTTATGGTATTTCAATACAAGCGATTATGGCAAGAGCCAGAAATTTGGAGATTATTAGTTTAGAGCGTTATACTAGTTTCAGGATTTGGATTAATCAAGATGATAGAAGAAAAGAAGTGGGATTAGGAAATTTTATAGGAAAGGAGCAATCAACTCGTTTTATGCAATTGTTATATAGAGCAACTTCAGAAGAAATTATTTCTATGAGTAAAGCAGCTAACTTATCAAATCAAAAATTAGCGGCTTTTAGAGATGAATTTATAGAAATATGATTGTAATTGTTAATGATGCTAATATTCTAATTGATTTAGTAAAGCTGGAACTATTACCACAATTTTTTGCTTTGGACTTGGAATTTTATACTTCAAGTTTAATATTAGAAGAACTTTACCCTGAACAGATACAGCAATTAGTGAGGTATATTCAAGGTGGTAAATTGAATATTATTGATTTTACAAACGAAGAATTAATAACTATGGCAATTTTACAAAACGAAAAACCTGTATTATCTCAACAAGACTGCTCTGCTATCGTTTCTGCAAAAAAAGTAAATGGGGAATTAATAACTTCTGATGGGAATTTAAGAAAATTTGCAACACATAAAAATATTATAGTTAGAGGTCATCTATGGATTTTAAATTTAATGGTAGAACAAAATAAAATTACAGGAATTCTAGCAATTGAAAAACTAAACTATTTAAGGACTGTTATTAATAAAAGATTAGGATTACCAAAAAATGAATGTGATTTAAAAATCAGTTCTTGGCAAAAGATTAAATAATTTATAAATGAATATAAATTCCAAACGTCTTCAATCACATTTTGAAGCAATGAGTTTAATAGGTAAAATTGGAGAAACAGGAACGTGTCGTCCTGCGCATACCCAATTAGAAAAACAAGGTTTTGAAATCGCTGCAACTTGGATGCAACAAGCAGGAATGAAAACCCATATTGATAATTTTGGAAATTTAATTGGACGATTAGAAAGTAAAAATCCAGAATTACCTGTATTAATGATGGGTTCACATCTCGACTCGCAACCTTATGGCGGACGATTTGATGGAGTTGCAGGAGTTTTGTGTGCCATAGAAGTTGTTGCAACTTTGACCGAAAATGGAATAATTCCCGAAAGACCAATTGAAGTAATTTCATTTGCCGACGAAGAAGGTTGGCGATTTAACAAAGGATTATTTGGTTCTCGTGGCATTTTAGGAAAACTAGAAGAAGGAGAATTACAACGAAAAGATCAAGACGGAATTACTCGCGAACAAGCGCTAAAAGATTTTGGTTGCGATAGTACAAAGTTTAAAGAAAGTGAATACAAACAAGGAAGCATTTTTTGTTTTCTGGAATTGCATATAGAACAAGGACCAGTTTTAGATATTGCTCACAAGCCAATTGGAGTTGTTTCTGGAATTTCTGGACCATTATGGTGGACTGTAAAATTGAAAGGAATGGCTGGTCACGCAGGTTCTGTGCCAATGCCAATTCGAAAAGACGCAATGGTTGGCGCAGCCGAAATAATAATTGCTTTAAACGAAATCGCTACACAAGTTCCAGGAAATCCAACCGTTGGAACTGTAGGAACGCTCAATGTTTTTCCTGCATCACGAAATATTATTGCCGAAGAAGTTACTATGACTGTTGATTTGCGTGATATAGATTTAGACCGAAGAAACCGCTACGAAAAACAATTGCGAGATAAAATTGAAGCCATTTGCGCAAAACATCAACTCACCTATTCAATTTCCGAAGATACTAATAGCGAACCACGTTATTGCGCCGATTGGATTAAAAAAATCATTCACAATGAATGTGAAAAACTTCAACTCGATGCTCCAGAATTAATGAGTGGACCATTTCACGATGCTTTAACACTTTCATACGCTTGCGATTATGGAATGATTTTTATTCGTTCCAAAGACGGAATTAGCCACAATCCATTAGAATATTCATCCTACGAAGATTTAGCCATTGGAACCGATGTAATGTTGGGAACTGTTTTGGAGATTTTTAAAAAATAAAAAAATCCAGTATAAAAAATTATACTGGATTTTCAAAAAACTTTCTTTTGTTGCCTTGTTGTAGAGTATTAAATTTTTGAAATTTTGTTAGTTCCTTCATTTTTACTTACAAATACAAAATCGAGGTGTGTATCAGAATTAGTTTCTTTTAAGGAAATAATCAAAAATCAATATCAACTACACCATTAAGCAAATCTTGTACTTGACTTCCATTAGACAACTCTCCGCGAAATGTTCCAACTACTGAAGTGGCAGAATTTACAGTTATGTTTGAAGTCCAGTCGTTTCCGAATGCGGCTGGAATCAAAGGTATATAAGTCTGACTGAAAAGGCGAAGTGTGAAATTGTTGGTTTTGTTAGTGCCTGTTTGACCAACTTCTACGTCAAAATCAATCTCATACGATGTAGAATTGCTCTTTTCTCCATGAGCGTGACGTGTTGCGCTAGTAAAAGTAATATCATCAAATTCAAGTGGTGCCGAACCCAAACTCAAAGACAATGTTCCGGTTGTTGTTGGTATAGTACAGTCGCCCAAATTTGTAATTAATGCATTTAAAGTACTGATGTATCGCCGCAAACATTAATTTGATTTTGCAAAGCAGTTTTATAAGCATTGCATAATTCAGTAAGATTGCTACTAGTTGAATTTTCGAATGCTTGTCTAGCTGCTAAAGTTTTAGCTGTAACTTCTTCGCAAATAGGTTCGTTGTTTTTGCTATCATGGTTAGAGCTACATGAGAATGAAAGGATAACTAAAAGAAAATGCTTGTAATTAATTTTAATTTTTTCAAGTTTTTTTAGAATTTAATATTTATTAAATAAAAAAAGGTCATCACATTGATGACCTTTTTCGCTCCCTCTCTTGGGCTCGAACCAAGGACCCTCTGATTAACAGTCAGATGCTCTAACCAACTGAGCTAAGAAGGAAAGTGTATTTCACTTTTAAAGCGGTGCAAATATA
>JAYTVI010000053.1:0-27269 GCA_043744095.1 Flavobacterium sp. | reverse complement strand
CTTTCATCTTGTCAACCTCAGCCGTGATTTCGGCTTTGATGTCGTTGGCGATTTTTTTTCCGTCTAATAATTCCATGTTGTCTTTAAATTAGCGAATTTGTCAATAAGCAAATTAGCGAATGAACTTGATGCTCTATTCGCTAATTTGCTAATTTTTTTATTATTTCATGCCGCCCATCATCTTCATCATATTCTTTCCGCCCGGACCTTGCATCATTTTCATCATTTTGCTCATTTGCTCGAACTGTTTCATCAACTGATTGACTTCTTCTATTTTTCGCCCAGAACCTTTTGCAATTCTGGTTTTTCTCTTCATATCAATGGTAGCCGGTTTGCTTCTCTCTGTTGGTGTCATCGAGTGGATGATGGCTTCAACATGTTTAAAAGCATCATCTTCAATCTCCACATCTTTCAATGCTTTTCCAGCGCCAGGAATCATTCCGACAAGGTCTTTCATGCTTCCCATTTTTTTCACCTGCTGAATTTGGGCTAAGAAATCATCAAAACCAAATTCATTTTTAGCAATTTTCTTTTGAATTTTTCTAGCTTCTTCTTCATCATATTGCTCTTGTGCTCTTTCTACCAATGATACCACATCACCCATTCCAAGAATACGTTCTGCCATACGAGATGGATAGAACACATCAATTGCTTCCATTTTTTCACCTGTACCTACAAACTTTATAGGTTTGTTGACAACCGATTTAATAGAAATTGCTGCTCCACCACGAGTATCTCCATCTAGTTTTGTAAGGATAACACCATCAAAATTTAATCTATCATTAAATGCTTTTGCAGTATTTACGGCATCTTGTCCTGTCATAGCATCTACAACAAACAAGGTTTCTTGAGGTTGAATGGCTTTATGAACATTTGCAATTTCGTTCATCATTTCTTCGTCTACAGCCAATCGACCAGCTGTATCGACGATTACTACATTGTACCCTTTATCTTTCGCATATTTGATAGCATTAAGCGAAATCTCTACCGGATTGTTATTCCCTAATTCTGAATATACCTCTACTCCTATCTGATCTCCTACAACGTGAAGCTGATTGATTGCCGCTGGTCGATAAACATCGCAAGCAACTAGAAGTGGTTTCTTGTTTTTCTTTGTTTTTAGAAAATTGGCTAATTTTCCTGAGAAAGTTGTTTTTCCGGAACCTTGCAAACCAGACATTAAAATAACAGTTGGGTTACCAGAAAGATTGATTCCAGAAACATCACCACCCATTAATTCTGTCAATTCGTCTTTTACTATTTTAACTAATAATTGACCTGGTTGTAACGTGGTTAAAACATCTTGACCAATTGCTTTTTCTTTGACTTTTGTAGTAAAATCTTTGGCGATTTTAAAATTAACATCGGCATCAAGTAATGCACGACGCACTTCCTTTAGAGTATCTGCTACATTGACTTCTGTTATTTTTCCGTGACCTTTTAATATATTGAAAGCTTTATCGAGCTTCTCGCTTAAATTATTGAACATCGAATTCTGATTTTTGTGAAGCGCAAATTTAAGGATTTGATTTTTAAGATTTGAATATTTATAAATAAAAAAATATTCAAAAAAATTAAATATTTTAAAAAATATAAAATTTTTAAAACTGTAGAATTATAAAAGTTACTAATAAAATTTTGCTAAATAAAGTGTCTAATTAATTGTAATCTTTGATTAATTCAAAAACAAATAAAAAAAATAAAAATAAATTGATAATTAAGGTAGGGTAAACTATTTGATAACTGTTTAAGTATAAAATTACAAAACTTTTGATTTTTAAAATCTATAAATTTTGAATTAGTTTTAGTAATAAAAAAATTAATTGTTTTTTTGCCAAAATCTCTCATAACCATAACTTATGTGCTCTTTAAACAAAATTATTACTCTTATTCTTGTAACTTTTGGTACAAATCTAGCTTTTTGCCAAGATAAAAATGTATTTGATATTGCTAGAAAAGGAACTTTGTCTGAAATTCAAGATTTATACAAGAAACAACCAGAACTTATTAATTCTGTAAATGAAAGTAAATCAAGTCCATTAATACTAGCTTGCTACAGAAACAACGAAGAAGTAGCTCTTTTTTTAATAGATAAAACTAAAGATATCAACTACAATTCTGGAATGGGAACAGCTTTAATGGCTGGAGTAATGTCAGGAAATGTAGCAATAGTTAAAAAATTGATAACTTCAAAAGCAGATTTAAATCAAGGTGATACTTATGGGAAAACTGCTTTGATATATGCTTCTTTTTTTAATAAAAATGAAATTGCTAAACTATTTATAGAAGCTGGCGCTAATAAAAATCTCAAAGATAGCGATGGGAAAACTGCTTTAGATTTTGCCAATTTTAATAAAAATACCGAATTAATAATTCTTTTAGATAAATAATACCTTAACCTATAAATAAAAACAAAAATGAAAAAATCTTACCTACTATTAGCAATGTTTGCAATGATAAACGTATCTTTTGCACAACAAAAACAAACTGCAGTAACCACTATTGGGTCAATGACAGTAAAAATCAACATGGATCAAGCAACGTCATTAGCAACTATTACTCTAACCGGACCATCAACTAAATGGTTGTCTATTGGACTTGGAACAACATCTATGTCTGTAAACAAAGATGTAATTACTTACGGCACTTCACTATTAGACCAGTATTTTACAACATCAGGACACGTTGCACCAACTACTGACCCAACAAACAACTTAACATTAGTAAGTAATACTGTTGCTGGAACTACAAGAACATTGGTCATTACTAGACCTTTAAACACTGGTGATGCTAAAGATTATACATTTGTATATACCATAAACTCTATGAGTATCGTTTGGGCAGTCGGACCATCAACAAATGTTGCTAGTGAGCATTCCTCTTTTGGTAGTAAATCTTTACCGTTTACAAATGTTGTACTTGGTACAGAAGATTTTGCTGGCTTAGATAAAATATCAGTTTATCCAAACCCTTCTAAAGGTGTGTTTTCTATCTCGAAAAATGATTTAACAACTATCAATAAAGTTAGCGTTTTTGATACAAATGCAAAATTATTGAAAGAAATAGCTACCAATTCAAATTTTAATAATACTATTGATGTCTCAGAATTGTCTAAAGGAATTTATTTTATGGAAATTTCAAATGATACTGATCAAGTAGTAAAGAAAGTTATAATTGAATAAAATAATTAACATATGAAAAAGTCTAAATTAGTTTTAATATTATTACTTGTAGTAGGATTATCAGGATATGGCGTTTTTAATTATGTGATGCACGGTGGTGCTAGAGATTTGTCTAGTGAGAAAGCTGATTTTACAGTAACTTCAAAAAAAATAACAGAAGAATTTAGCACCAACGCAGATGCTTCTAATAAAAAATATCTAGAAAAAGCAGTTGCTATATCTGGTATTGTTACCGATTGCAATCCTAATCAAATAATAATAGACAATACTATTATTTGTTCTTTGAAAAGCCCTATCGCTTCACTAAATAAAAATCAAGCTGTAACTCTAAAAGGAAGAGTTGTTGGTTATGATGATCTTATGGGAGAACTAAAATTAGACCAATGTTCTGTAAATTAAATAAATAAATTAAATGAAAATTAGAAGCCTTTTATCTTTTGTATTTGTATTTTTTGCAATTAGCTTTGCTACTGCACAAGATGACTTATTAAATCAATTAGATACCGTAAAATCGAGTAAAAAAGAAATAGAATCTGCTGCATTCAAAGCATTACAGGTTTGTAATATGCAATCGACAAAACTACCCGTAAAAGGAGAGTTTTATGTACTTATCTCGCATCGTTTTGGTGATTTAAATAATGGTATCAACAACTTTTTCGGGCTTGATAATGCTTTAACAAAAATTGGAGGTATTTATGGTGTAACAAATTGGTTGTCTCTAGGTGTATCTAGACATACACACGACAAACTTTATGAACTTGGCTTGAAATATAAATTGGCAAACCAAGAAACAGATGGTTTTCCGGTTACAATTGTTGGTTATAACACTGCTGACATTAATAGTGAACTTAAAAAAAATGATGCAACACCTGGTTTAAAATTCAATAACAGATTGGCTTACAGCACACAATTAATTGTATCTAGAAAATTTAGCGAATCACTATCTTTTGAATTGGCTCCAATTTATGTTCACAAAAATCTTTATGACGGAATTTTAGATCAAGAAAACGTATTACTTCTTGGTGCTGGTGGAAGATGCAAACTTTCAAAAAGATTGAGTTTGAATCTTGAATATGTAGCTCGATTAAATTTGCCAGACGAATTTAAATCACAATATCAAAACCCACTTTCAGTAGGTTTAGATATAGAAACTGGCGGACACGTTTTCCAGATGGTATTCTCAAATAGCCAACCTATGAATGATGTAACAGTATACACCAACACCAACAACAAAGCAAATGGTGGTGGTATTTATTTTGGATTTAATATGTATAGAGTTTTTTAAAAAATAAAATATGAAAAAGGTAACCGTTTTTTTGACAGTAGTAATTAGTACGATATTGTATATTTCTTGTGATTCTAATACCACTCAAGAAATAAGTTCTGTTGTAGCAAACCCTACATATACAGCAAATGTTAAAACTGTAATTGATAGTAAATGTACAGGATGTCATTCTGGAGGTAATCAAAATCCTAATTTAGAAACGTATCTAGAAGTAAAAGAAGCTACAGCAACAGAAACTGGCACGGTTTTATGTAGAATAAATGATGCCTGTGGTGATGTAATGCCAACAAGCGGCAAAATGCCTCAACAAACAATTGATATGATTCAACGATGGGCAGATCAAGGTTTTGCTGAATAGCTAAATTAACACATAAATTTTAGATAAAATGAAAGAAATAATAATTGTTGTAGTATCGTTACTAATTGGTGATGCGATGTTTTCGCAAAAAATGATGACTCGTGAAGGCGAAATAAAATTTGATGCTTCTATGCCAGAATTGGTAGAAATAGCTGCTACAAATAAAACTGCTTCTTGTATTCTTGATGAAAGTACAGGTGACTTTGTTGCACTTGCATTAGTAAAATCATTTAAATTTAAAGCTCCTTTGATGGAAGAACATTTCAATGAAAACTATATGGAATCATCAAAATTTCCTAAAGCTACTTTCAAAGGAAAAATTGCAGGATATGATGCTTCAAAATTGTCTGCAACCAAAGCATCTTATGATTTAGAAGGCGATTTGACCATTCATGGTGTTACCAAAAAAGTAAAAACAAAAATCACTTTGGCAAAAAATGCTGGGAAAGTTACTGCATTAAGTTCCTTTTCTGTAAAAGCAAAAGATTATAATATAGAAATTCCAAGTCTTGTAAAAGAGAAATTTGCTGAGAATATCAAAATCGGCATCAACTTTGTATTAGAAGGGAAATAAAATTGTTTGTTTTGTTGTTAGAAGACTGCCTCGATTTATTGAGGCGGTTTTTTTTTATTATGATTTAAAGTAAAATAAAATTTCAGATTAAAAACACTACTAATTGTTTGAGTGATTTTCTACCAATAAAAAAAATTCACTTAAACTAATTTCAAAATAGGCGCAAATTTTTGCTAAAGTAGCAATTGAAATGTTTTGCTTGCCCTGCTCTATTCTAGCTAAATGAATGCCCGTATCAAAATAGAAAGCTTCGAGAGTGATGTTATTTTTTTTTCGTAAGAGTTTGATACAAAAAACAATTTGTGCAACTAAATCTTCGTTTTTTAACTGTTTTGGCATGATGCCAAATTGCAAATACAAATTAAAAAAAATAATTACATATTTGTCATTATGTTAAAAATATTGTTTACATTTGATAAAATTCCTTACTTTCGTTCTAGAAACATTGAGTGCACGCTTTTAAAACTAAAATGATTTGAGAAATTTTTAAAACTATTTATTAATTTATTAATTTAAAGATTATGAAAAATTTAAAATACAAAGCAGATTCTCTCAATAGAGAACAAATGAGAAACATTTTAGGCGGAGCAGCAGCAAAATGGTGTACCAAAGACAGTCAATGCGCATCAGGCTATACTTGCATTGGTGGTCAAGGATCTCAGAGTTGTCATTTAATTACAGGTTAAAATGTTTTTCGTTTAAAAAATAAGACATCCATGTTTATTTATTTTTTAAAATATGGATGTCAATTTTATAAATTAATTTATTCTAATGAAAAGAAAGTCTCAAAATTTATTTATAGCAATCATAATTATTATTTTTCAATACCAAAATGGATATTCTCAAAAAAACGAAAATTTTGTACTTTATGGTGAGATAAATGATTCATACAAAGGATATGTGTACTTGTTTTATAATGATAATACAAATACTAAAATTAAAGATAGTATTTATGTAAATAATGAAAAAAAATTTCAATTTAAAGGGAAAGTATATAAAGTAAGTAGCGCAGAACTTGGTACAGAAAGTGGACCAATGGATGATGTTTTTTTTATTGAAAATGTTAATATGAAGATTAATATATCTCTTGAAAAAGAAGTTGTGAACGAAAAAACAACTGATTTTTATTTCAATTTAATTAACACAACAGGAACAAAAACATCTATACTCCAAGCAGATTTTATAAAATTTAATGAGTTATATAAAAATGATTCTAATTGGAATGAAAAACTTTTCAATAAATTAAATTCTATTCTATCTACTAATCCAAGAAGTAATTATTCTGCATTTTTATTAAACAATGTTGCTTCTCAATCTGTATTAAATGAGGAACAACTAAAAATACTTCTCAAAAAAATTAATTTGCTCTACATAAATAAATTTTATGTTAGGAAATTAAATAAAAGAATTCTTAAAATAGGAGTTGTAAACATTGGTGATGATTTTATACATTTTAAATTACCTAATAGTAATAATGAAATAAAAACTTCGGCTATGTATAAAGGTTCCTTTCTACTTATAGAATTTTGGGCATCTTGGTGTTCGCCTTGTAAGAAAGCATTTCCTGATTTATTGAAAATCTATGATAAATATAGAAATTCTGAGTTTATTTTAGGATCAAAATTTAATATCATGGGTGTTTCACTAGATAAGGATAAAGAGGAATGGATTAATGCAATGAAACGTACCCATATTAATTGGGAGAATGTGATTGTAAATCAAG
Organism: Flavobacterium sp.; assembly: GCA_043744095.1. GTDB lineage: Bacteria > Bacteroidota > Bacteroidia > Flavobacteriales > Flavobacteriaceae > Flavobacterium. The sequence continues at coordinate 20,147 of JAYTVI010000053.1, read as the reverse complement.
AAGGAGAATTTGAATCAGATATCGCAGTTAAATATGGTTTAGACTATGTACCTGCAAATTTTTTGATAAGTCCAGATGGTTGTGTAGTAGCAAAAAATATATCCTTAGAAAAATTAGAAGTTTTTTTGTCTGAAAACTTGAAATAACATTCCTTTTTATGAGCCAAAATTTTAATTATCTTTTCCAATATCTGGAAAAGGAAAGTATTTCTATTGATAAATCTGAATTTTTATTCCAAATACAATCACATCCTGATTTTCCAAGTTTACTTGCTATTTCCGACACTTTGAGCTTTTTTAACATCAAAAATAGTGCTATTAGAGTTGGTTTTGAAGATATGAATTTACTTCCAAAAAATTTTATCTCACTTTTAGCAGAAATAGAAAATACACCTCATTTAAATTTTATTCAAAAAAAAGAGGTTACTTTCCTATGCTTAAATGATAAAAAGACCACAGAAATTACAAAACTTCAAATAGAAAAAAGATGGCTTGATATTGTTTTGATTGTCGAGAAACAAGAAGAAAATAATAATTCTATTCATAAAAAAGAAGTATCATTGGTATTACCAATGATTTGTTTAGTTGTATATTTTATATTACTTTTTAGTTTTAAAGCAACAATAATCTTAAAATGTTTTATAATTTTCCCTCTCATTGGTCTACTCTTTTCAATAGCAACTCTAAAAGATTTGTTTGGGGTAAAAAGCGAGTTGATATCCAGTTTTTGCAATATTTCAGTATCTACAAGTTGCGATACTATTATCAATTCAGACAAATGGAAATTGTTTAAGTTTTTAAATTTTAGCAGCTTAAGTATTGTGTTCTATTCTTCACAGTTTTTTGGGTTATTTCTATTTATGCTAACCAATTCGGCATATGATTTTTTTGTTTTTCAAAAAGTAATGTTAATTTGTTCATTGCCAATTATAGGTTTGTCAATATATTTTCAGAAAATGGTTGAAAAAAAATGGTGTCCAATTTGTTTAGTTATAATCTCAATATTATTATTTGAACTTGGCTATATTTTATTATTGATAAAAGTTGATTTTGTTTTTACTCTTTCAAGCTTGTTACTTTTTGTATTTTTGTTTTCCACTATTTCACTAGTTTGGTTGTTGGTTAAAAAAACTTTGCTTAAACAGAAAGAATTGAAAGAGTTTCAGATGAAAAGTAATCGATTCATGAGGAATTATTCTGTTTTTAAAAACTGTTTATTAACTACAAATAAAATTGATTTAGCAGATAGCCCAATTATTCTAGGCAACAAGGCAAGTGATACTGAAATTACAATAATTACAAGTCCATTTTGTGGATTTTGTAGTGATGCAGATGAAGTCCTTAACAAAATCTTGAATTCATATGGAGAACATTTGAAAGTAAAAGTCTATTTTAACATAGAAATGACAACGCTAAGTGATGATTTGAAATTATTTTATAGAAGTTTTTACACCATTTATTTAGAAAAAGATCAAAACGAATTTAGAAAAGCAATGAGATATTGGTATGAAACTAAAGATTTAAAAAAATGGCTTTCAATATATAGCACAAAAAGTAATAGTCTTAAAATTGATGAAGTTTTTTTTAAGCAAAATGAATGGTGTAAAATTAATGCTATCAATTTTACTCCTGCCATCTTTGTAAACGGATATCATTATCCCAAAGCTTTTGAGAAAGAGCAATTAGAGTATTTTATTGCTGATTTATTGGATGATGCTACATTTTAAAATGAATAATTTCATCAACTACAAGCAAACCGACTCCAAAGACTGTGGTCCAACTTGTCTTAAAATAATTGCCAAACATTATGGCAAAATTATTAACATTCAAGAATTAAGAAATTTAAGCCAAACCACAAGAGAAGGTAGTAATTTAATGACTCTATCTGATGCTGCTGAAAAATTAGGTTTTAGGTCAATAGGTATAAAAGTTGCTGTAGCTAAACTTCGTGAAGCTCCTTTACCTTGTATCTTGTTTTGGAATAGCAATCATTTTGTTGTTTTGTACAAAATTAAAAAAGAGATATTCTATATTTCTGATCCAGCAATTGGATTAATAGAATATAACGAAACTGAATTTCTAAAATTTTGGATTGGCAATAATGCAGATCAAACTACCGAAGAAGGTATCGCATTATTACTTGAACCTACACCAAAATTTTATGAATCTGAATACGAAAATGAAAACAAAAAACAGTTTGGGTTTGGGTTATTATTCAAATACATCTTACCCTACAAATCATTTCTTATACAATTAATAATTGGTTTGTTAGCTGGTAGTTTGTTGCAGCTAATAGTTCCTTTTTTAACCCAAAGCGTAGTTGACATTGGGATTCAGAACCAGAATATCCATTTTGTGTATATTATATTGTTGGCTCAACTTTTTCTATTTTTCGGTAAAACAGCGTTAGAATTGATTAGAAGCTGGACTTTACTACACCTTTCGGCACGTATTAATATTTCTTTAATATCTGATTTTTTCATCAAATTAATGAACCTTCCTATTTCTTTTTTTGATGTTAGAATGACAGGAGATATTATGCAACGTATTAACGATCATCATAGAATTGAACGAATATTGACCACATCATCACTCGATGTATTGTTTTCGTTAATCAATATGGTCATAATGGGTGGCGTTTTGGCGTATTATAACTTAAAAATATTTGTGGTTTTCTTTATTGGAAGTTTTTTTTATTTTTTTTGGGTGACACTATTTTTAAAGAAAAGAAAACTATTAGATTATAAACGTTTTTCTGAAGTCAGTAAAGAACAGAGCAAAGTTATAGAACTCATAAACGGTATGCAGGAAATAAAACTACACAATGCCGAAAAACAAAAACGTTGGGGTTGGGAGTTTATACAAGCTCGATTGTTTAAAGTTTCTATTAAAGTAATGGTACTGGAGCAAACCCAAACTATTGGCTCAAATTTTATTAACGAATTAAAAAATATTATCATCATTTTTCTTTCTGCTAAATTAGTAATTGATGGTCAAATAACAATGGGTATGATGATGGCAATTAGTAGTATTGTCGGTAACTTAAACAGTCCAATTGTGCAACTCATCAATTTTATTAGAGAAGCCCAAGATGCTAAAATATCATTAACAAGATTATCTGAAATTCACGAAAAAGAAGATGAAGTACAAAATGATGTAGAAAAAACGAACGATATACCACAAGATGCCGATATTGTTTTAAAGGATTTATCTTTTAGATATATTGGCTCTGATGTGAATGTTTTGGATAATTTGAATTTAACTATACCAGCAAACAAAATAACAGCAATTGTTGGAACTAGTGGTAGTGGTAAAACAACATTAATGAAATTGTTATTAAAGTTTTATGAACCAAATAGCGGTACTGTTTTAGTAAATAAAACGGCATTATCAAAAATAGCACAAAAACCGTGGCGTAATCATATTGGTTCAGTAATGCAAGAAGGTTACATTTTTAATGATACTATAGCTAATAATATTGCTATTGGAGTTGATATAATTGATAAAGAACGATTACTTTATGCAGCAGATGTTGCCAACATAAAAGATTTTATTGAAGAATATCCTTTAGGTTTTAATACTAAAATTGGTATGGAAGGTTTGGGAATGAGTACTGGACAAAAACAACGTTTATTGATTGCAAGAGCCGTGTATAAAAATCCAGAAATGTTATTTTTTGATGAAGCCACAAGTGCATTAGATGCTAATAATGAAAAAGAAATAATGCGAAAATTAGCTATTTTCTTTAAAAATAAAACTGTTGTCGTTATTGCGCATAGATTAAGTACTGTAATAAACGCTGACCAAATTGTGGTTCTTGAAAAAGGCAAAATTATTGAAATAGGAAATCATCAACAATTGGTAAACAAAAAAGGTAGTTATTTTGAATTGGTTCGTAATCAGTTGCAATTGGGAAATTAGCACTTCGACTGCGCTCAGTGTGACAAAAAAAATAAAAATATGCCAAAAAATGCAGCTTTAGAATTAAGAAGTGAAGAAGTTCAAGAAATACTTACACGAATGCCAAACTGGATGATTCGTTGGGGTAATGTTGTTATTTTGACTATTTTAGTTATTGCTTTTTTAGTAACGTGGTTCATTCGTTATCCCGATTTTATTTCCACACAAATTATAATTACAACTACTATTCCGCCTCAAAAATTAGTAACTAAAACTTCTGGTAAAATAGAAGCTTTATTGGTAAAAGATAGAACAATTGTTGCTAAAAACTCACCTCTTGCAATTATTGAAAATACTGCAAATTACAATGATGTTTTATTGTTAAAAAGTATTGTCGACACTATTGATATAGATAAAAACAGTTTCCCTTTTGATATATTAAAAACAGCTCAATTGGGTGATGTTGAAAGTGCTTATGCAGTTTTTCAAAAAGAATATTCGGCTGATGAATTGAATAGAAAATTACAACCATACAAAGTTGAGAGCAAAGCACAAAGTTTGGAAACGATTCAATTAAAAGAACGATTGAATTTATTAGAATCTCAAAAAAGCATCTATCAAAATGAATTAGAATTGAATAAATTGGATTTAGATCGTTATCAAACTTTATTCAACAAAGGTATTATTGCTTCGCAAGAATTAGAAAAACATAAACTAACTTATTTGCAATCAATGAAAGCATACAAAAGTTTATTAAGCACCATTTCATCGCTAAAATCAGCTTCAAATGAGCTAAACAGAAATAGCAAAACCACTCAAATAAATGAAAGTAAAGAAAATATAAATTTGGAACGTAATGCAATTCAAGCGTTTTATGGGCTAAAAAAAGCTATAAAAGATTGGGAACTTAATTATGTTTTACGTTCTTCAATAGATGGTAAAGTTACTTTTTTGCAAATTTGGACAGAAAATCAAACTGTAACTGCTGGCGAAAATGTTTTTGCGGTAATTCCAACCAATGAAAATGGTTATATTGGAAAATTAAAAGCACCAACCAAAAATTCTGGTAAAATAAAAGTAGGTCAAACTGTAAACATTAGATTGGCTAATTATCCTGATAGAGAATACGGTATTATTAAAGGAAAAGTAAAAACTATTTCGTTAACTCCTGATAATGATGGCAATTTATTAATGGATGTTGCATTGCCCAACGGTATTGAAACATCGTATAAAAAGCAAATTAATTTTCAACAAGAAATGTCAGGCAGTGCTGATATTGTTACAGAAGATTTACGTTTGTTAGAACGTTTGTTATATCAATTTCGGGATATTTTCAAGAGATAACAAAAAAAACCAGTTCAATCGAACTGGTTTTTATAATAATATAATTGAGAATTCTAATTTTTCTCAAATGTTAGCAAATCAATACTGCCATCACCACCACTAATGTGTTTTAAATCAATTTTAGACGAAGTAGAACTCAAAACCAACCAATCATCAGAAATAGATTCAAACGGACCATCAGTATCAGGAAATACAATCACAAATTTTGCTGCACCACTGTCTGTATAAGTTGACCAAGTTCCTGTTTTTGTTGTACCTGCATTTACAGAAGTTAAAGAAAGGTTTGCATTCATTGTAAAATTATAACCCGTAAAATAACTGGTATGATTTGAACCGTCTTCATTAAATTGGGTAACACGCCAAGTTCCACTCGTTACGATAGGAGTTATAGGCGTTGGTGTAGAGGAATTTGAATTGTCATCTTTGCTACACATTGAGGCTACATTTAGCATAAATAATAATGCTAGAACTGGAATTAATTTTAGTTTTTTCATAATATAAAAAGTTTTAAAAAGTGAATAATAATTCTATGAAATATCACTCCAAGTTTATTGGAGATATTAATGCAATAAATTTTTGATTATAATTTAATTTTTAGAAAAGTTGAGATAATGTACATCGCCATCACCTCCACTTATGTGCTCTAAACGAATTTTTAAGGTGTTAAATTCTAGAACTTTCCAATCATCTTCAAGTTCTTTTAATACCTCTCCATCAAAATTCATTATTAATTTTTTTACACCATCATCAGTAACAGTACTCCAAGTACCGTTTATAGATGTTGTGTTTTTTGTAGCAACTACAGTACCATTTGCATTAAAACTAAAGTTGTAGCCATTATAATAAGCAGTTTGATCTTCTGACTCATCTAAAAATTTTGAAACATACCAAGTACCATCTTTAATGATATCAGAAAGTTCTGTTCCTGGACCAATAATTACATCATCACAAGTACCAATTGTATTTTCGATTGCCGTTTTTAAATCACTATTGCTGTTTACGACAACAGTCTGACTCCAAGAATTTGTTAAAGAAATAGGATAAATTATAGAATTAATACTATTGGCATTCATAGTATCTATAAAATTATATAATTGCGAATCACTTAATATCGTTATTACATTTGAAATTTGACTATCGCTATTATATGAATTTATTGTAAAAGGATAGTTAAAATCTACACACCCTATTTCTGGAAATTCTTCTCCAACAATGCAACTAGTAATACTACTTTCTAATTCTGTCTGGTTATAAATTACTTTTTGTTTAAAATTTTTATATACAATTGTTATCGGAAATGAAAAATAAACAATATCATTATCTGTGCTATATGCTGCTTTAATATTCTTGACAGTTGCAAAATCTGATTTAGAATTTATCACTAATGATTGTGAATCTAAATAAATAGATACTGGCAATAAAATGCTAATACAGTTTGTATTGTCTATACAATTATCTATTGCTGTTGGGTTTTGAGCAACTCTAGCAATTAAAGTTGCCAAAGCAGAAGTTTTTGTGATACTTTCTTTGGGGTTTTGAGTAACAGTTTGATCTTCATTTTGACAAGAAAATAGTACTAAACTCAACAACGATAATAGAATAAATAGAAATTTTTTCATAATTAAAAATTGCTTTGATACTAATATAACAAATTTCTTTAAAAAAACCCTAACTAAAAAAAAAATTTTTTTTACTTTCACACAGGAATTTAAACAAAATAATGAACAAATCTAAAATAAATGGCGTTTGTGATGAAAATATTTATTCGACTATTTTTAAAACAAATGTAAAAACTATTCGCAACTACTTGTATTTCAAATTTGGAAATGAAGAACGCGCCAATGATATGACTCAAGATGCTTTTATAAAGCTATGGGAAAACTGTGCTGATGTACCTCCAGAAAAAGCAAAATCTTTTTTATATACTGTTGCAAACAATGCTACTCTAAATCAAATTGCACATCAAAAAATTGTTTTGAATTATGCCAAAAACAATATAAATGCAGACAAAACAAATCTTAATCCTGAATTTTTATATGAAGAAGACCAATTTAGAGAAAAACTAGAAAAAGCCATTTCTAATCTCACAGAACCACAACGTGTTGCATTTTTATTGCATCGAATAGAAGGAAAAAAATATGCAGAAATTGCAGAAATATTAGAAATAAGTGTCAAAGCAGTTGAAAAAAGAATTCACGGAGCTTTAGTCTATCTTCGAAAAGAAATAGAACAAATAAAGTAGGGTTTATTTCTTATTAACTGTTTAATAACAAAATGAATACAATGGAAGAAAATTACGAATTAGCAAAATGGTTGGCAGGAGAAATGACAGATGCCGAACTAAAAGCATTTCAAAACACTCCTGAATATAGTACTTATGCTAAAATAGCAGACTATTCTGGTCAACTTAATACGCCTTCTTTTGATCAAGATAAAATATATCAAAAAGTAGTTTCATCAGAAAAAAAATCAACAAAAATAATCCAATTCAACCAAAGTTGGATATTTAAAATTGCCGCAACTTTACTCCTGTTTTTAGGAATTGGTTACAGTTATTTAACTTTTTCGACCACTTCTGAAACAGCATCAAATGGAGAAAAAACTATGTTTCAATTACCTGATAATTCAGAAGTAGTTTTGAATTCTGGTTCTGAAATAGAATACAATAAGAGTAGTTGGGCTACCAATCGAAAATTAAACCTAACCGGAGAAGCCTATTTTGAAGTTGCCAAAGGCAAAAAATTTGAAGTGCATACCAATTTAGGTATTGTAACTGTTTTAGGAACTCATTTTAATGTAAAAGCTAGAAAAAACCGTTTTGATGTAACTTGTTATGAAGGTCGGGTAAAAGTTGATTTTAAAGACCAATCTATTGTAATAATTCACGGAGAAAGTGTTACCTTTGAGAATGAAATGCAACTTGATGGTAAAGTAACTGCCTTAAAACCAGAATGGGTCAATGGAGATTTAGTTTTTAATAATGAAAAATTAAATGGAATTATTGATGAATTAAACAGACATTATAATAGTACCATTACTTTAAAAAACATAACTTCAAATCAATTGTTTACTGGCAATATTCCTTCTGAAAATTTAGACGAAGCAATAGAAATTCTTGCCTCGAGTTATCATTTACAAACTAAAAAAGTTAATTCAAATACTATTATTTTAGAAGCTGTTAATGTCTCAAAATAAACTGCTTTTTTATACTTTATTTTCTATTCTTTTTTTCTTCAACGCAACAGCACAAGAAGAAAGGGTTGCTGTTTCTTTGAAATTAATTTTAGAACAAATAAGCAACCAACATCAAGTAAAATTTAATTATATCGAAGATGAAATAGTAATCTTCAAACTTATTCCTCCTCAAAACAATTGGTCTTTTGAAACCAAAATTGACTATATAAAAAAGGAAACAAACCTAAAAATAAAGGTTGTTGCCAACAAATATTATACAATTTATGATGATAAAAAATTAGACAAACCGCTTTGTGGTTTTATTATAGATTCTCAAACCAGTTTACCAATAGAGAATTGCAGTATAATTATCAAAAAAACCAATGCTGTCTCTTTCTCAAATACTAATGGCTATTTTGAACTTCCAGTAATTTCATCAAATGTTATTATTATTAAACATATGAGTTATGAAACAATCGAAATCAATCCAACATCATTATATGTTACAGATTGTCCTAAAATAAAACTTAATCCAATCATTCAGGAACTAATTGAAGTAACCACAGAGTGCTATCTTACTTCTGGTATTTCAAAAAAAAATGATGGTTCCATTCAAATAAAACCTAAAAAATTCGGTATTCTTCCTGGGTTAATTGAGCCAGATGTTTTGCAAACTATGCAACAAATTCCGGGAGTTTATAGCCTTGACGAAACTGTTTCGAATATAAATGTTCGTGGTGGTACTCACGATCAAAATTTGTTTTTATGGAACGGGATAAGAATGTTTCAAACAGGTCACTTTTTTGGATTAATTTCTGCCTTCAATCCATCATTGGCTCAGAATATTACTATTTCTAAAAACGGTACCTCCGCTTTTTATGGAGATAGTGTTTCTAGTGTGATTGATATTTCATCACATTCAAAAAATATAGAGGATTCTAAAAATAGCTTTAGTGCCAATCTGATTAGTGCTGAGCTATATTCTAAATTGAAAATTTCAAAAAATGCAAGTATTGAGATTTCGGCTAGACGTTCATTGACCGATTTTTTTAAATCGCCAACCTATCAAAATTATAGGGATAGAATTTTTCAAAATACAATTGTAACCAATACCAATAATAGCCAAATAATAGATTTTAAAAGCGATGAGGATTTTTATTTTTATGATTTTAGTCTTCAATATCAACAAAAAATAGGTAAAAAACACGAATTGTCTGTTGATGGAATTGTAATAAAAAATAATCTAATAATCAATCAATCGACCAATACACTTACAAAAAACAATAAATTAGGTCAAGAAGATTTTGGAGGTTCTATTTCTTGGAAAACCAATTGGAATGACAAAAATTCAACCCAATTGCAAGTTACAAATTCGTATTACAAACTTGAAGCAACTAACGAAAGTATCGAAAGTAACCAAGTATTAAATCAAAATAATACCGTTCTTGATTTTATTGTACAACTAAAAAACAGTAATACTTTATCAAATACAATAACACTAAATTCTGGTTATCAGCTAGACGAAATTGGAGTTGCTAATTTTGATGAAATAAATAGTCCAGCTTTTAAAAGAAACAGCAAAGCGGTTTTGATAAGCCATATTGGGATTTTAGAAGGTGTTTTTGAATCAAAAAACAAGAAAACGTTGCTAAAAACAGGAATAAGAGGTAATTATTTTCAAAAATATAAAAAAACAATCATTGAACCACGCTTACAATTCAATCAAAAAATAAACGAGAATTTGACCCTTGAAATTTTAGGAGAACAAAAAAATCAAACACTTTCTCAAATTATAGATTTGCAACAAGATTTTTTGGGTATTGAAAAAAGAAGATGGACATTGGCAAATGATTCAATCATTCCGATTCAAAAAAGCAATCAATTATCAGCAGGTTTTAGTTATAAAAACAAAAACTGGTTGTTCACATTAGATAATTTCTATAAAAGAATTTCAGGAATAACAAGTAGTAGTCAAGGTTTTCAAAATCAATTTGAATTTATTAAAACAAATGGAAGTTACGAAGTACTAGGTTCGGAAATTTTGGTTCAAAAAAAATTCAATCATTTTTATACATGGTTTAGTTATAGTTTCAATAAAAACAATTACAATTTCACAACCCTTTATAATGCAACTTTCCCTAATAATTTTGAATTAATTCATACCCTAAATTGGGCAGGAATTTATGAATGGAAAAATTTAAAAATAGCATTGGGTGGAAAATGGCATTCTGGAAAACCATCTACTACACTTTTGAATACTATTTTGAATGATAGTGAACCATACATTAATTTTGATAAGCCAAACGCTATTAATCTAATTGATTATTTTCAGGTAAATTTTTCTGCTTCAAAAGAATGGAATATTGGAAAAAAAGCCAACATCCAAACAGGGTTTTCAGTTTTAAATATACTAAACAAAAAAAATATTATTAATCAATTTTATCGCGTAAATACTACCGAAAATAGAATTGAAAGTGTGAATATTTATTCCTTAAAAAGAACTCCAAATATAAATGTTAAGATTAGTTTTTGATGAATGTAAGATAATCAATATCACCCGTTTCTGGGTTTTCATCTTTTAATTTCAATTCGGTATTTGATGAGCTTATAATTTTCCAATCATCAGAAATTGAAGTAAATCTTGGCTCGACACTTGTTAAGGTTAAAATAAAAACCAATTCTGGAGCACCTTCAAATCCTTCATCTATTACAGACCAACCACCAGCAACTGGTAATGTTCCTGTATTAATTAATGCAACACTTATGGCGTCAAAATCAAAAGATACACCACTGTAATCGGTTGTTTTATTAACTCCTTTGTATGTAAAAGTTGAAATTTTCCAAGTTCCAGTAGTCATTCTTTCGTTAATTGTTAATTCTTTTATTAAAGGTAAATCTTCAGAATTACAACCCACAATTGAACCAAGAACAAGAATACTTATTAAAAAACATAATACTTTTTTACTTTTCATATTTATAAATTTAAAAAAAACTTACAAAAAAATAAATTTTAATAAATAAGATTGCATTTAAAATAAAAAAAACAGACTAAATGACTGTTTTTTATTAACTTTAAAATAGTTTGTCAATTTTTCTCTAATGTCAAATAATCACTTCTACCAGCAGTTGAGCTTATATTTTGAAGTTTTATAGTTGTTGCTGTAGTACTTGCAACTTCCCAATCGTAACTAAGATCTGCAAAATTAACTGGAGAATCGAATGTAGTTGTAAAAGTTAATACATTATTACTTGAATTAAAAACCAACCAATATCCTGGAACTGTAGTACTATTATTGACCGCAGATATTAGATTATTTGCAGCAAAAGTAAAATTATATCCTGCAAAATTACTTGTTTTGTTTGTTTCGTTATTGATAAAACTTGTAATACGCCAAGTTCCTTGTGACGCTAATGCTTTCAAATTATTGACTCTAACTGTTGATGGTCTTTCGTTTTCATCACTACACATTCCGGCAACATTCAATACTAAAACACAGAATAAAAGCGGTATAATAAATATTTTTTTCATTGTATTGAAATTAAATTCGATGGTAAAATTACAAAAAAAGTAATTACTTTCTAAGATTACATTCTTGTAGGAACAGAAATACCCAATAAACCAAATGCAGATTTTATTGTATCTCCTACTTTTTTGGACAATTGCACTCTAAAAACTTTTTTGTTCAAATTTTCTTCACCCAAAATAGAAACCGTTTGATAGAAGGAATTATATTCTTTTACCAAATCATAAGTGTAATTTGCGACTAAGGCTGGACTGTGATTTTGAGCAGCATTTTGAATCACTTCTGGATAAAGTTCTATTTGTTTTATAAGTTCTTTTTCTTTGGTGTGTAACTCTTTTATTTTTGCTTGAGCGTGAATATCAAAATCTGCTTTTCGGAGTATTGATTGAATTCTGGCGTAAGTATACTGAATAAATGGTCCTGTATTTCCAGCAAAATCAACAGATTCTTCAGGATTAAACATCATTTGCTTTTTTGGATCTACTTTTAGCATATAATATTTTAAAGCACCAAGTCCTATCATTTTAAACAAATCGGCTTTTTCAAGAGCCGAATATCCTTCAAGTTTTCCTAAATCATCAGAAATTTTTTGAGCAGTTTCGGTCATTTCGTCCATCAAATCATCTGCATCAACAACTGTACCTTCACGAGATTTCATTTTACCAGAAGGTAATTCGACCATACCATAAGACAAGTGAAATAGATTTTGAGACCAATCAAATCCTAACTTTTTGATAATTAAAAACAAAACTTTAAAATGATAATCTTGTTCATTACCTACCGTATAAACCATACCTCCAACATCAGGAAAATCTTTTACACGCTGAATCGCAGTACCAATATCTTGTGTCATATATACAGCTGTGCCATCAGAACGTAAAACAATTTTACGATCTAGTCCTTCATCGGTTAAGTCTATCCATACAGAACCATCAGGATCTTTTTCAAAAATTCCTTTTTCTAAACCTAGTTGAACGACTTCTTTTCCTAATAAATAGGTATTACTTTCATAGTAGTAGGAATCAAAATTAACTCCAAGATTTTTATAAGTAATTTCAAAACCATCATAAACCCATTGATTCATTTTTTTCCATAAATCGATTATTTCTGGTTTTCCAGCTTCCCAATCAAGAAGCATTTGTTGTGCTTCAAGAATAATTGTTGCTTGTTTTTTGGCTTCTTCTTCGGTTTTCCCTGTTACTATTAATTGACTTATTTGTTCTTTATATACTTTATCAAAAATGACATAATATTTGCCTACCAATTTATCTCCTTTGATTCCAGAAGAATTAGGAGTTTCTCCATCACCATATTTTTGCCAAGCCAACATCGATTTGCAAATATGAATACCTCTATCGTTGATGATTTGTGTTTTATAAACTTTTTTTCCTGAGGCTTTTAATATTTCAGCAACAGAATATCCTAAAAGATTGTTTCTAACGTGTCCTAAATGCAAGGGTTTGTTTGTATTGGGCGAAGAATATTCAACCATAACTGCTTTTGCATTTGGTGTAGGAATTACTAACCCAAAAAGTTCTTTTTCTTTTATTTCATTAAAGAAATTCAAATAATAAGTGTCAGATATCACTATATTTAAAAATCCAGATACAACATTGTAACACTCTACTTCTGAAATGTTTTGAACTAAAAAATCGCCAATAGTATTTCCAATTTCGATTGGATTTCCTTTTATTACTTTTAATAAAGGGAAAATAACCATCGTAATATCTCCTTCAAATTCTTTACGTGTCGATTGAAATTCTATTTTTTCGACCTCAACATTATATAAATTTTGGATGGCTTTATGGATTTGTGGCAATAATATATTTGAAAGTGACATAATTGTTCATTTAAAGTGGGTAAAGATAACTATTACTCATTCAAAAATAAAATTCAAAATGAATGATTCATTAGCTTTAGAGGTTTTACTCAATAATAAAACAAGAATTATTTATTAATAAAAAAACAAGTATTTTAATTTTTGTAAGAATTTTAATTATGTAAAATGTAAATTTATGTATTTTATCGATTTTATTTGCGTTTAAACGATATTTATATTCATATTTGCTACGTCAAAACATAATAACAATAGTTAATCCCAAATTTACTATGAAAAAATTACTACTTATGCTGATCGTCTTTGTTACGGTCGATTGTTTCTCACAAGCAATTACAGTAAATACAAATACGTATTCTGTACCACAATTGGTTAATACCGTATTGATTAATTCGCCTTGTGTATCTGCAACCAATATTACTTGGAAAACTGGAACAAATTTTAGTTCATCAAACGGAATTGGATTTTTTCAAAACACAAATCCAAATTTTCCTATGCAAGCGGGAGTCATTTTGAGTACAGGAAATGTAAGCAATGCTGCAGGTCCGAATACTTCTCTACTAAATGATGGAGCAGCAAACTGGCCAGGAGATTCAAATTTAGAAAGCACATTATTGCAATCTGGAATTTCAATGAACTCGGTAAATGCAACAATATTAGAATTTGATTTTACGCCAATCTCTTCAGCATTTAGTTTTGATTTTCTATTTGCTTCCGAAGAATATGGTAATTTTCAATGTCAGTTTTCTGATGCTTTTGCATTTTTATTGACCAATACAATTTCTGGTCAAACTTCAAACTTAGCAGTTGTACCAAATACAACTACTCCAATATCTGTTGTTACTATTAGAGATTTTTTATATAACTCAACTTGTCCATCTGCTAATGCTCAATATTTTGGTAGCTATAATGGTGGATCAGCGGCAAGTACTGCGGCAATCAACTTTAATGGACAAACAAAAATGATGAATGCAGCGGCAACTTTAGTGCCTAATGTACCTTATCATATTAAATTGGTGATTGCAGATAGAACAGATTCAAATTCAGATTCATCAATATTTATTTCGTCAGATACTTTTAATATTGGTCAAGATGTTTTAGGTCAAGATATTAACATTTCCAACAACAATTCAATTTGTTTTGGTGATAATCATATATTATCCTCTGGTTTAAATCCTATAGATTATTCATTTAGCTGGACGCAAGACGGTGTTACATTACCGGGAGAAACGGGACCAAATCTAACAATTACTGGTTCTGGTGTATATGGTATTACTTATCAAAAAAACATAAATGGTTGTGTACCAGTTACTGATTATGTTACTGTAGAATATCTACCAGAGGTAATTACTCAAAATCCTGTAAATATTTATAAATGTGATACTGGCAGTAGCTCATATACTTACGATTTATCTTATAATACCCCTGTTGTAAAAACTGGATTAAACACAGGAACTGTTGTTACTTACCATAGTTCGTTACTACTTGCAAAAGCCGGATTAAATGCATTACCTTTAAATTATTCAGCTACACCAGGAACAACTGTTTACGTAAGAATAAAAAATTATAATAACGATTGTTTTACCGTTAAATCATTTGATTTATTGACAACGCCTGTACCAGTTGCAAATCAACCAGGAAACATCGCAAAATGTTCTGCTTCAACATTTAATAATTCTTATTTTGATTTTTCTGTTCAAACTAATACTATTTTAAATGGACAATCTTCCTCTATATATAAAGTATTGTATTATTCTACTTTGGCTGATGCTAATAGTGGAGCAAATCCAATTACATCTATGTATGCAAACAATAATACTACTGTTTATGCTCGATTAGAAAATATTTTTGATAGTTCTTGTTTTAGCATTACTAGTTTTATTTTATATGCAACAACTTTACCTCTAGTCGATACATTAGATAGTGTTGTAATATGTGAAAATTATGCACTTCCTACGATTGTAAACGGAAATTACTATACTGGACCAAATGGTACTGGAACACAACTATTTGCTGGAGATATAATTGACGAAACCAAAACAATTTATATTTTTAATCAGCCAAATGGCACAGGTGGATGTTCTGCAAGTAGTACTTTTCTAGTAACTATTTTAGACCCAAATACAATTGCTCCTAATGGAGGTACTTATTGTGGTAGTTTTATTTTACCTCCATTACAATATGGTAAATACTATACAGGTAACAATGCTACAGGAACTGAGCTTGCTGAAGGTACTATAATTACTACATCTCAAAGAATATATGTTTATTTTGAATCTTTAGTTACTCCTTTTTGTATTATAAATGCTGGATTTAATTTAACAATTCTAAATACTGTAGATGTTGGAACTCACGAAAATGTATTTGATTGTACATCTTATACACTTCCAACTTTAACAATAGGTAAATATTTTACTGAAACAAATGGTGGTGGTACAGAAATATTAGCTGGGACTGTAATCACAGCATCGCAAACAGTTTTTGTGTATGCTAAATCTACAGATGGTTGTGAAACTCAAGATTCATTCGAGGTTGTAATTGGTGTAACTGTACCTGCGGATGTTTCTCAATGCGAACCTTATACACTGCCCGAATTAGTTGTGGGTAACTATTTTACAGGACCACATGGTTCAGGACAACAAATTGCATCTGGTACAATTATAAATATTTCTCAAACTGTTTACATATACATGAATACTTCTGGAAGTGCAAATTGTACCGATAATATTCATTTTAATATTTTAGTTTCGCAACCTATTATTGATATTTTAAGTGATGTAAATTCTTGTGGACCATTTACTCTTCCTACTTTAACAAGTGGCGAATATCATACAGAAATAAATGGAACAGGTACAATACTTCATGCTGGAGATGTTATTTCTTCAAGTCAATTAATTTATATTTATAAACTTTCATCTGTTGCAAATTGTAGCAATCAATCAAGTTTTCAAGTAACTGTAAATACTAAACCAACAATTGATTCTAGATCTGATATTGATGTATGTAATTCTTATGAATTAACAACACTTACAAATGGAAATTACTTTACAGGACCAAGTGGTACAGGCACAATGATTCCATCTGGAACAATTATTACAACTTCTCAATTAATATATATATATGCTGTCTCAGCACAATTTCCGGAATGTTTTGCAGAAAACAGCTTTAATATTACTGTATATTCTGTTCAAGCTGATGCTCCTGTAAATGTTGTTGCTTGTGATAGTTATACATTACCAGCATTAGTAAATGGTAATTATTATTTAAATCCAGGTGGTCCTAATGGTGGCGAAGGTTCGCTTTTGCACGCTGGAGATGTAATCTCAAGTTCAAAAACAATTTATGTTTATAAAGAATCTGGAGAAAGAATTAATTGTACAGATGAAAATAGTTTTACAATTACAATAAACCAAACACCAGTATTAGCAGCTGTTACAAATGTAAATGCTTGTAATACTTATTTACTACCACAACTAACTGTTGGAAATTATTATACAGGACCTAATGGATCTGGTACACTTTTACACGAAAATGATGTATTATCTACCAACCAAACTGTATATGTATATGCTCAAACAGGTTCAGTGCCAAATTGTTTTGATGAAAAAAGTTTTACCGTTACATTATTTAATGTAGACGAATTGGCTAATGTTTCTATTTGTGAAAATTATACTTTACCAGTATTATCTATTGGAAAATATTACACTGGAGCAAACGGCACTGGAAATCAATTAAATGCAGGTCAAGTTATTAATACTTCACAAACAATTTATATCTATAAACAATCATCTTTTAACACGATATGTTATGATGAAAGTTCATTTGTTGTTACAATCGTAGATACTCCTGTGGTTTATCCGGTTGCTGTAAATTTGAGAACAACTTGTGATAATGATGGCACTAATGATGGTGTAACAAATTTTGATTTGACAACTTTAAATTCAACTATATTAGGAAATCAAACCTCATCTGAATATGTTGTTACATACTATTTAACACAAGCAGAAGCAGTTGCAGGAACAAATGCAATTGTTTCGACAACTTCACAAACTGTTTTTGCAAAAGTTATGAATATACTTACTGCAAGTTGTTACGACATTAAAAGTTTTACTTTGAAAGTAAATAAATTACCAGAACCAAACCCAGTTGGTGGTATAATGTGTTATGATACTAAAAATAATATTTTATTAAATCCTTATACAATTTCAAGCGGATTAAGTTCTTCAACTCATACTTTTCAATGGTATAATGATGCAGGTACAGTTGTAGGATCTAATAGTTCTTATCAAGTTATTGTTCCTGGTACCTATACCGTAATTGCAACAAATAGTGCAACTGGTTGTAGTTCAGCTCCAAAAGCAGTTGAAGTATTATCATCAGAACCAGCAATAGTTTCTTATACTTTAACTGAAGATTTTGCTGACAATCAAATTATAATCGTAGAAGCTGTAGGTGTTGGTGGGGATTATGAATACCAATTAGATTTTGGTCCTTTTCAAGATAGTCCAACTTTCGAAAATGTTTCTTCTGGAAATCATAAAATAACTGTAAGAGATAAAAATGGTTGTGGAAATTCAGTTTCTGAAGCCTTGATAATAAATTATCCTAAATTCTTTACTCCTAATAATGATGGCTACAATGATACATGGAATATTGTTGACTTAAAAACAAAAAACAATACCATTATCTATGTTTACGATAGATATGGCAAACTAATGAGTCAAGTAACTCCAGTGGGGCAAGGTTGGGACGGAAGATTTGCTGGTCAAGATATGCCATCTTCAGATTACTGGTTTACTGTAACTTATGAAGATGAAATAGGAAATAAAAAAGAATTTAAATCGCATTTTGCAATGAAAAGATAAATAATAAACTGAAATTGATGTAACATATGTAAGACTTTTGAGTCTAGTATTGTAAATCAATTATCAAAAATCGAAGTGACTAAAAATTAATCAGAAATTTAAATAATTGGGTTTTATATAAATTTAGTTTTAGTTAGAGAAAAAACCGAAGTGTGCACTTCGGTTTTTTTGATTTAAAGCTATATCAATTTATTCTATTTAAAAGAATATTACCATTTTATGATAGCACTTGCCCAAGTAAATCCACTGCCAAAAGCTGCAAGAACGACAATATCTCCAGATTTTATTTTTCCTAATTCCCAAGCTTCTGTTAAAGCAATAGGAATTGATGCTGCAGTGGTGTTACCGTATTTTTGTATATTATTAAATACTTGATCATCACTCAAGCTAAACTTCTTTTGAATAAATTGAGAAATTCTCAAATTGGCTTGATGAGGAATTAGCATATCAATGTCTGAAACTTGTAAGTTATTTGCTAGTAAACCTTCATTAATTACTTCACTAAAACGAACAACTGCATTTTTAAAAACAAATTGGCCGTTCATATATGGAAAATAACTTTCATCATTAGGGTCATTTTCATTAATGATATCAGTTACCCATCTTCCGCCCATTCCTGGTGCAAGAACGGCTAATTCTTTTGCATGTTCTCCTTCTGAATGCAAATGTGTTGACAAGATACCTTTTGTAATATCTTCTTCCCTACTTAAAACTGCAGCTCCAGCACCATCCCCAAAAATTACAGATACATTTCTACCTCTTGTGGTCATATCTAATCCTAAGGATTGAAGTTCTGAACCTACAACAAGAATATTTTTATACATTCCGGTTTTGATATATTGATCTGCAATTGATAAAGCATAAATAAATCCTGAACATTGATTTCTAATATCTAATGCACCAATAGTTTTTAAACCTAATGCTTTTTGTAATTCTACACCTGGACCAGGAAAATAATAATCTGGCGATATTGTGGCAAAAACTATAAAATCAATATCATCATTAGTTACACCTGATCTTTTAATTGCAATTTTAGAAGCTTTTATAGCCATTGTTGCAGTAGTTTCTCCACTGCCTTTTATGATATGTCTTCGTTCTTGAATTCCGGTTCGTTCTTGAATCCATTCATCATTTGTATCTATAATTTTCGACAAATCGTCGTTTGTTACTACATTTTCTGGAACAAAATAACCTAGTCCAGATATTTTTGAATGATACATAAATAATTATTTTCTTTTATTATTGAAAAACAAATTTATACATTCGATTCAATATAAAAATACTTCTTTTCAATTCTTTTTATTTAATTCTAAAAAAACTTCTGTTCCTATTTTTAAATCCTCAGAATTTTCGAAATAAATTATTTGATTCTCAAAAACAGCTTCTATCAAAAAAATATTTCCTTTAAAAAAAGTTTTGAGAACTATGACTTTAAAATTTGATGTAGAAGTAATTTTTAATTGATGAGGATAAAGCAATTGTATTGATGTATTATCTTTTAAAG
>JAYTVI010000052.1:0-2197 GCA_043744095.1 Flavobacterium sp. | reverse complement strand
AGTATACGGATTTTGAGCACGAGCATTATTCATATACAAATGAGCATTATACACACCACCATTCGAGTCAATTGCACCAACATTATTATTTGCAGCACGTATATCCTTGTTTTCATAAAAAAGAAATTCGTTTCCTGCCCAAAATTGTGTTTCAGTATCATATTTATAAATCAAATCATTGCCAATAGTATACATTGGTTTTACATTGGTTATGCCAGTATTTAACTGACCATTTTGTAGCAACAACACTTTTACATTATTTAGCGGACTTTGAAAAAGAATGTTTTGAGATTTTATCGAAAATTCAAGATTGTGTTTGTAATTAATTTCTTGAACATTTCTAGCTCTTTTTACTTGCATTGGTACAGAAACTAATTCTTCGTAGAGTATAAATTTTCTAGAAAAAACGACTTCTTTGTCTTCGTTTAGAATTTTCAACATATAATTTCCACTAACTAACAATTGGGAATTTTTGTTAGGAAATTGCACTTTGTAATGAGAGTATAATTGTAATGTATTAAAAGAATTTGTGTATTCTTGAATGCGCTGTTCATCAAATCCTTTTAGGTATTCGTTTTTTGATAATTGAGAAGGTTTCCAGTCATAATCACAATGTGCAAACTGATAATAATAATTTGCTTCATTGCCATATAAATCATCAAATTGTAATTGAAAGGAATCGCCTAGTCTAAAAAGCGGTACAATATTCTGCCCATTTTGAACAAAGGATACAGTTTTTATATTGTATGGCGGTACAATCTCTTTTTCTATTTGAGCAATCGAAATTGAAAAAAAGAAAAGAAAAGAAAGCTGAATGAGGAATGATTTGATTTTCATAAATTTATATTCTGAAAGGTAAATATAATAAATAATATGTTTTTTTAAACGAGTATTTTTTATTTGAAACAAACCGGAATAATTTCTCTTTTAGCTAAACAATATTTTTCTACTATTTTGGGTGAAATTTTTGAAGTATAATCTTCTTCAATTACAGTAAAACCGATACTCCTTAATTTATCAAAATAATCTCGACCATAAACTCTAACATGATCATATTGCCCAAATATTATTGAACGTTCTTTTTGGTCTATAATTGTATCGTCAGAAAAAGTCTTTTCTCGATTTAAATCTTGAGGAATTTGAAGAATTGCCATTCCCCCTTTTCTCAACACACGAAATAATTCTTGCATTGCTTTGGTGTCATCAGGAATATGTTCTAATACGTGATTGCATAAAATGACATCATAAGTATTATCTTTAAATGGCAAATTGCATATATCAGCCTTTACATCTGCAAGTGGTGAAAGTAAATCGGTTGTAGTATAATCCAGATTTTTTTGATTTCGAAATATTTTATAAAAAGCTTGTTCTGGTGCAAAATGTAGCACTTTTAATACTGAACTAGTTTCAGTATCTCTCAATTTTATACGATTACTTTTAGAAGTAGCAGAATATGAATCGAGTTCAGATTCAAAAAAATCAGTTTCGTTTTTTAAATACAACCATAATAATCGGTGTCTTTCTAATGAAAGTGTGCTTGGTGAAAGTACATTGTTGCGTTGATTACCATAGCCATAAGGCAAAAACATTCTAAAACTATTCCCATCAATTGGATCTGTAAATTTATTTCCTTTCAAAAGAAAAGCTAAAATTGGTCGCGCAATAAAACTAAGCCTAATTAAAATAGGACGTGGAATTGTATTTAAGATAAATTTGAATATTTTTTTCATTTTATTTCGCAGAGATTCTCAGAGAAATACAAAGATTCACAAAAAAATTATGAAGTTGTATTTATAAATCGTTTAATATTATTTTAGTATTTTAGAATTGAAGTTTATTAATTTTTTTCATTTTATTTCGCAGAGATTCGCAGAGAAATAAAAAAATTCACAAAAAAATTATGAAGTTGTATTTATAAATCGTTTAATGTTATTTTTTAATATTTTAGAATTGAAGTTTATTAATAATCACAATATTTTTTTCATTTTATTTCGCAGAGATTCGCAGAGAAATACAAAGATTCACAAAAAAATTATGAAGTTGTATTTATAAATCGTTTAATGTTATTTTTTAATATTTTAGAATTGAAGTTTATTAATAACCCCAATGGATAATTTCCTAGTTTTAAATAAGTCAATATTTGAGCAAAATGAACATCAGTAAATAACTCAACGGTTTTTAACTCGATTACCAATTT
>JAYTVI010000051.1:0-2201 GCA_043744095.1 Flavobacterium sp. | reverse complement strand
AACCCAATGGCATTTATCGTAGAACAAGCTGGCGGTAAAGCATCTGATGGTTTTGGTCGTATTATGGAAATTCAAGCAACAGAATTGCACCAACGTGTTCCTTTCTTTTGTGGGAGTTATAATATGGTAGAAAAAGCAGAAGACTTTATGCGATTGGCAAAATTGAGTAAGTATTAAAGATAATTATCTTAATAGATGTATAAACCGTAAATTTAAAACTTGCGGTTTTTTTTATGAAATTATTTTAACATCAGTCTTTTAACGAAGTTTTGATGCCCTTCATCGAGTTTATATACAATACTGAAAGAATCACTTTATAAATCCTACTTTTGATTAAATTAGTATTCTAAATCAATACTTTAAACCATTATGTTATGAAAAATCTTTACGCCGCATTAGTCCTTGTTTTTTGCTCTTTTATTAGCAATGCTCAGATTGTGAACATTCCTGATGAGAATTTTAAGCAATACGTACTTAATGTTCTTTGTATTGATTCAAACAATGACGGAATACTAGATACTGATGGCGATACAAATAACGATGGTCAGATTTCGGTAAGTGAAGCTTTGCTATTTACAAGTCTTGATTTACATTATATTGAAAATACTTCTGGAATTGAAGCTTTTACAAATTTAACTTCTTTAAATATTTCGGGGCGGTTTACTACCTTGGATTTGTCACTTTTAACAAACTTACTGGATTTAGATATTTATGCTATTTATAGTAATTTGACAGCATTAAACATTAACAACTTGACAAATTTAGAATCTTTAAGATTGGATGGTATTAATATAGCTACATTCAATTTTCCATCATTACCCAATTTAAAAAAATTGTTTTATAGTTGTGGAAGTTTATCAACGTCATTAGATGTAAGTAACCTTGTTAATTTGAAAGAATTTAGTTGCAGTGGTCAATTCCAAACTTTAGATGTTAGTAACTTAACAAATTTAGAGTATTTAAGTTTGTATTGGGGTGGTCGTGGTCCTGAAACATTCAATTTTCCAACATTACCAAATTTAAAAAAACTCTTTTACAACGGTAGTTCAACTGCCACTTTAAATATAAATAACCTTGTTAATTTGACAGAATTTAGTTGTTGGGGTAATAATTTGCAAACTTTAGATGTAAGCAATCTGTCTAATTTAACTTCTTTAAATTTTAGTGAAAACAATATAGCAACAATTGACCTTTCTAATAATATTAATTTAACTGATATAGTTTGTTACAATAATAATTTAAATGCGCTTGACATTACCAATTTAAACCAATTAAAATATTTAGACTGTAGAGGTAACAACTTAAACACTCTTGAAATAAATAGTTTAATCCAATTGGAACATATAGATTGTAATGAAAACAACTTAAACACTCTTGAAATTAGTAATCTTAATCAATTAAAATATTTAGATTGTCGCGGTAACAACTTAAGTTCATTCAATGCTTCTAATTTAACTAATTTAATGTTTTTAAAATGTTCAACAAATCAAATGAACTCATTAAATCTCTCTGGATTAATAAATTTAGAAACTCTTGATTGTAGTGCAAATAACTTGACAACTCTTGACATTTCAGATTTAATAAATCTTAAAAATCTTTCTGTTTATTCAAATCAATTAACCACTTTAGATTTTACAAATGTGACAAAGTTAAATATTGTTTTTGCAAGCTATAATTTATTTACCTCTTTAGATTTTAGCCATGTTGATCCACTTTATACACATCATCCTTTATATCAGAGTTATGTTAACGTAACTTTTCGTTATGATTTAAGTTTTAATCCAAACTTAACTTATTTGAATATTAAAAATGGTGTTCCAATCGGAATTATTTCTGACGGTGAAAATTGGAGTGCATTTAGTGCTTATAATTGTCCAAACCTTACTTACATTTGTGCAGATGAGTACAATTTTCAATACATTAATGTACCAAATACACAACTCAACTCCTATTGTACTTTCAATCCTGGCGGAAATTTCAACTCCATAACAGGAACATTTTCTTTAGATTATGATAACAATGGTTGTGATGCAAATGATTATCATTTTTCTGACAGTAAAATAAAAATTGATGATGTTACAAATATATTTGGCACAACCTATACCAACACTTCTGGCAACTACAATTTCTTCACTCAAGCAGGAAATTTTACCATTACACCAGCATTCGAAAACCCATATTTTACAGTTTCACCTCCATCT
>JAYTVI010000050.1:0-7203 GCA_043744095.1 Flavobacterium sp. | reverse complement strand
AAGAATAATTTGGAATTACCATTCCGTTAGTAACCACAACTCTTGGTGCATCTTTATGTGAAGGAAATAATCCCATTGGATGACCTGAAAACATTGTTAAAGTTTGCTCATCTGTCATTTCTGCCAAATATTTCATCGTCAATAAATATTGTGCCCAATTTTGAAAAACAGCACCGTTTCCTCCATAAGTAATTAATTCGTGAGGATGTTGTGCCACAGCATAATCGAGATTATTTTGAATCATCAACATTATTGCTTTGGCTTGTTCAGATTTTCCTGGATATTCTGAAATAGGACGAGCATACATTTTATAATCTGGACGAAAACGGTACATATAAATGCGTCCATAAGTTTCTAATTCAGATTTGAATTCAGGAAGTAATTCAGCGTGATGTTTAGGTTCAAAATAACGCAACGCATTTTTTAACGCCAATTTTATTTCATTATCAGATAAGATTTCTTTTCGCTTTGGTGCGTGATTTATTTCGGGTTCATAGGGTTTTGGATTTGGTAAAACTTGAGGAATTCCTTGTAAGATTTTTTGTTGAAATGTCATTTTTAGACTTCTTAGATTGTTAGTTTGATAGACTTCTTAGACTATTAGAAATTTAGACTTCTTAGATTATTGGATATTTTTTAAAGATCTAAATTTTCACTTATCTAAGAAATCTTTTTAATATTTCCAGTTTTTTTATCAAATCCATAAGGACAATGTCTGCAACCACTTTTGCAACAATAACCACGTTTTAAGTGGTGTTTTTCGGTAAAACACTTGTATCCTTCGGGTGTAAAATAAAAATCTTCACCTTCAATTAAATTATTTGGATTTAATTCTTCATTCATATTGGCAAATTTAGCAACTTTGCACAATATGATTCTAATAGTTTTTAAATATTTAACGCCAAGAGGTTTTCGTGGCTTGACTTTTTATCCGTTTGTTTTTTTAACAAATAAGGATGATAAGTTGAATGCTGTATTTGTAAATCACGAGAAAATACACATCAGACAACAAATTGAATTCTTGATTTTGCCATTTTACATTTGGTATTTGCTAGAATATTTGTTTCGATTTGTTCAATATCAAGATAAAAAAAAAGCCTATTTTAATATTTCATTTGAACGAGAAGCGTATAGAAATGAAAAAGACCTTGAATATTTAAAAACAAGGTCTTTTTGGAATTTTCTCAAGTATCTTTAATGTTGTTTTTTATTTTCAGAATTTTCTTTTAGTTGAACAGTTTGCATATTCTCAACATTAGAATTTTTTGAAGATTTGTTTTTTGTTCCAATGTTTTAAATTTATTCTCTTTAGGTTTTGCAATTGCTTTTATTTTTAAAGGTCCAGGACCAATTGGCAATCTTAAACCAATATGTTTAGAAGTAATGTTTCCGTTAAGGTCTTTGGTATCAGCTCTGTTGGCTACAATTTGCCATGAGAATGAAGCATTACTAATACCACTTTTTAGTTCTTTTACTGTAAAACCATTTGCAGATTTGTTTGTTACATATACTCCATTGCATTCATCTTCTAAAGTGACATAGACTTTTAATGGGTGTTTTTCATCTATTTGCAATGATTCTTTTAGAATTGGGTCTAATTGTATTCTAGTTTCACCATTACTTAATTTACCAATGCCAAAATCTTGAAAAACAATTTCGGGTGCTTCTGGTGAAAATAAAATTCTTGGTGTATTGGTTTTGTCCATAATAATTGTTGAATTACTTCCTGGCCCAACTATTTTAAAATCAGTGCCTGTTGTTCCGTTTGCATTTGTATTGTAACGCAAACCTGCATAAGCATAGGATGTTGTTCCGCTTGCTTCATTTCCACCACTAAAATATCCTCCGAAATAACTGTTTTGTGCTGCACCAGTTCCTCCAGATGAATTTGTATAAGAAACATCATCAAAACCAGCAATTATTGCACTAGCTCTATTTCCATTTCCTGCTGCATTTGTACTTGGATCAGAATCTGAATCGAGCGTAAATTTTCCAGCAGCATTTCCTCTATTCGGATTACTATTATCGCCTAATCCAGCATATGCAAAAACGCCTAGTTTTTCTGATGAACCTGCTAATCCGCTTCCACCAGTATTAAATACATAAACTCCATTTACTCCACCTAAAATTGCAGTACCATCTACATTGAAATTTTTTCCCCATAATGCATTTGAAGTAACATCATCAGTTTCACCAATTAGGGCATCAGAGCCAAAAAAAGTATTGTCACTATAAATAGGTCCGTCTAAACCTCTAAAACTGTAACCATTTCCATAAAAACTTTCGCCATATACAGCACTTCCAGTAGAGGTACTATTTTGATGCATTCCCCAAACTCCAAAACCAGAACCAATGCTAACTCCTCTAACTCCTTTACCAGTAGAATTATTTATACCAAAAACTCCATTTCCAGAGCTTGTATTTTGACCAAATACAGATGATCCTGTTCCGGCTGAGTTGCCATCAACAGCATTATTATTCCCAGTAGCTGCGCTATATAAAGTAGATAATGCAAATGCAGCAGTTGAGTTAATCATTGTTTGACCTGTTGTGTTTATTCTTGCTCTTTCTAATCCGTTTGTAGAAAAATTTAATATATCAGCTCCAGCACTAAAGAGTCCTGAGTTAGTATCAGTATTAAAAGAATAAGAAGGTAAAGCAGCAGTTCCTAATGAAAAAGATTGTAATTGTCCATTATTTGTATTTGAAATATTCCAACGATCAGTAGCGCCTGTTTTAATTCTTAAATCTATCGCATCACTTGTTCCAACATAATTTGTTCCTGCAATTGTTCCTGCGTTTCCAGATAAAGCCCAATCATTATTGCTATTGCCTGTAGCAAATTTTATCCAATTACTTCCATTCCAAAAGTAAAACCCTGGTGTGACTTGATTTGGGCCAACAGCTGAAGTAAATGTGTTATAAACTAATTCTGATGTAGTTGGAGTAACTACAGTAGCTACATTTGTTGCAGAAAGTGCTACTCTAGGAATAATAATCCCATCTGTTGTAGATGTAATCTCTAAAGCGCCATTTGGTGCGGGTGTTCCTATACCAACTTGTCCAGTAGAAATTACTCTCAATTTTTCTGTGCCATTTGTTGTAATTGACAAATTATCTGCAATTGGACTATAAATTCCAGTATTTGTATCTGCACTGAAAGTATAAAAAGGCAAACCAGCAGTTCCTAAATTCAAAGCATGTATTTGGTCTGCATTTGGAATCCTCAATCTTGCGATACCTCCAGTAGATAAATCAAGTGCGTCAGCACCTGAACTAAAAAGACCTGTATTTGTATCTGTACTAAACGAATAAAAAGGCAACGTTGCTGTTCCTAAACTCAAAGCATGAACTTGATTTGCATTTGGAACTCTAAATCTTGCCGAACCTCCAGTAGTTATATCAATAGCATCAGCACCAGAACTAAATACCCCTGTATTGGTATCTGCTTGAAAAGAATAAATTGGTAATAATGCTGTGCCTAATGAATAAGGTTGTAATTGACCTGAATTAGCATTCGAAATATTCCAACGGTCTGTATTTCCTGTTTTGATTCTAAAATCAATTGCATCGTTTGTACCTATATAATTAGATCCGGCAACTGTACCTGAGTTTCCTGATAAAGCCCAATCTGTACTTGCTCCAGAAGCAACTTTTTCCCAAACAGTACCATTAAAAAAGTAAAAACCAACAGAAGTTACATTTGCAGTAGTACCAGTTGCAGAACCAGTAACAACCTCATTAATATATAATAAAGTTGATGTTGGTGTCGCAAACATAATTTGTGCTCTTTGCCTTGTTACCCTCGGAATTAATATTCCGTCTACATTTGTGAAAACTCCAGTAGGATTTATAGCAGAAACATCTAAAGTCGAACCAGGCATAGTAGTTCCAATTCCTACTTGTGCATTAGTAACATTAATTGCGACTAATACAAATACTTGAAAAATGAAGATTTTTTTCATAACAAATTGTATTTAATGGTTTTATAATAAAAGTTTTTAATTATTCTTTCTTTTTAAAGAATTATCTTATGTTTTATTTTATATTATGTTAATTTAAGTATAGATTATGTTGATTGATACAAAAAATCGTTGAAATTCTCATATACTCGATTAAAGGTTCTATGTGCTTTAAAATTAAACATTTATCCAAAAAAAGATAGATTAATAAAAATTATTTTTTTATTTTTACACCATAAAATAAAGAAAATGAGAAAATATAGCCAAGTAGCATCTGTTTTAGTATTGTTCTTAACAATGCAAAATATAAAAGCTCAATTATATGTTAGCCCAACAAGTTTTGTATATGTAAATGATCAATATCTAACAGTTTCAAAAGATGTTAATCTTAATAATAATGGTAATTTATTTTTAAGAAATCAAGGACAATTATTGCAAAAAACAAATGCTAGTTCATTAAATGCAGGTGAAGGAAAATTATCTATTTTTCAAGAAGGAACTGTAAATAATTATGCATACAATTATTGGTGTTCTCCTGTTGGTAAAGCTACTTTGTCAGGAATAGGAAATGATGTGTTTGGTGCAACAATGTTAAACAGACCCTTTACAGTTATAAATTCAGCGCCAGCTACTCTAGCACCAAGTCCTGCTTTTGATGGTACAACAACTGCGGGAAGTTTAACAATAGCTACACGTTGGATATATAAATATTTATTTTCAAATTCATTTGCTGGTTGGGTAACTGTTGGGTCAAGCGAAACTGTAAATGCAGGTGAAGGTTTTACTATGAAAGGTGTTTCTGGTGATGATGAAACTTTGGGTATAGGAGAAGCTACTTTTAACAATTCTTCTTTAAACGATAATCAAAGATATGATTTTAGAGGAAAACCAAATGACGGAAATATAAATGTAAGTGTTCAAGCTGGACAAAAAACCTTAACAGGTAATCCTTATCCTTCTGCTATAGATTTGAAACGATTTCTTACTATTGCAGATAATCCTTCTGCTGCAAATTGTACAGGCATAGCCTATTTTTGGGAACAAGACAAAACGGTCGCTTCACATTTATTAGCATCATATAAAGGAGGATACGGATCTTATGCAGCTGCTACAAATATGTATTTAGCACCACAATTTTATAATTATGATGGAGCAGGAGTACAACTTGGTCCTGCGGGGTCAGGAACTGATTATCCAAGACAATTTTCTCCTGTTGGCCAAGGATTTATGATAGAAGGTGCGCCTGCGGTTGTTGGA
This sequence comes from Flavobacterium sp., assembly GCA_043744095.1. GTDB lineage: Bacteria > Bacteroidota > Bacteroidia > Flavobacteriales > Flavobacteriaceae > Flavobacterium. The sequence goes on along the minus strand of JAYTVI010000050.1, from coordinate 1,984 downwards.
ACAGCACTTGTAACGATGACTAATGATTTTAGAGTTTTTGTAAAAGAAGGTGGAACTTCACATTTTGATAGAAACTCAAATAATACTCACATAACAAATACAAGTTTTTTACCTGCTATTCCTTCTGTTTCAGGATTTGATTACACAACAGTTAGTAATGCTCCAACACCTCAAATTAGATTTAATACATTAATGAATTCAACGGGAATAAGACAAGTAGCTCTTGCTTTTCTTCCTACAGCTACAGATGGAGTAGATCACGGAATGGATGCAAAAAACCCAGATGCAACTCCAGTTGATATGTACTTTGTTATTGATAATAAAGATTATGTTATTGAGACTGTGAATTTTGATATCAATAAAAAAATTCCAATTGGTTTTAAAAACACTGCCGCACCTGCAACTTTTAAAATTACTGTAAATGAAATGATTAATTTTGATGGCGCTTCAAATGTTTACATTCATGATAAGGATAACGATACTTACCATGATATCTTAAATAGTGAATATGAAATGACCTTGCCAATAGGAGTCAATAACACAAGATTTGAAATCACATTTATAAATGCAGCTTTAAGTGTTCCTGTTTTAGCAAATGATAGTTTTAACGTTTTTCAAAATAATAATTCTCAATTTTTAAATATTTCAAATCCAAATGAAATTGCTATAAAATCAGTAGACTTATACAATATCTCAGGAAAATTAATTTTTAACAAAACTAAATTAGCTACGAAAAATAATTATCAGTTTTCTACATCAGGAATTAGTGATGCTGTTTATATTGTTAAAATAACAACTACAAACAATCAAGATTTCTCAAAAAAGATTACCGTTTATAATGGCAAATAATAGTTTAAATAAATTAATAAAAAAGCAGTCAATTTGACTGCTTTTTTATTGTCATAAATTGAAGTAAATTTGCAAAAATTATTTTTTTGAAAACTGATAATCAACTACTTTCTTTAGGTTTTTCTTATGTTTCGTTATCAATAAAACGAGAAGATTTGATTCATCCTATAATTTCAGGAAACAAATACAGAAAACTAAAATACAACCTCGTTCAGGCAAAAGCCGAAAATAAAAACAGCTTACTCACTTTTGGAGGTGCTTTCTCAAATCATATTGCAGCAGTAGCTTCAGCTGGAAAGAAATATGGGTTTGACACAATTGGAGTAATTCGTGGAGAAGAATTAATTGATAGAATTAAAGACAACCCAACTTTGCAATTTGCACAAGATTGTGGAATGAAATTTGATTTCATATCAAGAGAAAGTTATCGACTAAAAGAAAAAGAAGAATTTATAGAAAAATTAAATCAAAAATGGGGAGACTTTTATTTGCTTCCCGAAGGTGGAACAAATCAATTAGCAATAAAAGGTTGTGAAGAAATACTTACAGATGCTGATGATGTTTATGATTATATATGTTGTGCAATCGGAACAGGAGGCACTATTTCAGGTATTATAAATTGTTCAAAAAGTAGTCAACAAGTTTTAGGATTTCCTGCCTTAAAAGGTGATTTTATGTATGAAGAAATTCGTAATTTTGTAAAAAAAGAAAATTGGACAATAATTCAAGACTATCATTTTGGTGGTTATGGCAAAGTAACTCCAGAATTAATTCAGTTTATGAATCGGTTTTATAAAGAAACAAATATATTATTAGATCCAATTTATACAGGAAAGATGGTTTTTGGCGTTATAGATTTAATTAAACAAAATTATTTTCCTGTTGGTTCTAAAATATTAATGATTCATACAGGTGGATTACAAGGAATACAAGGGATAAATTTGAAGTTAAAAAACAAAAAATCACCTTTAATTGAAACTAATGTTTAAGAAATTTTTACTTTTTGTTTTTGTAGCTATTGTTTGGAGTTGTAACTCTACACAACCTGTTGTTCGTACAACAAAAGCACCCATCAAAAGACCAAATACTGCTATAGTTAAAACGGTAAAAAAACCAATTACTAAAAAACCTATCG
>JAYTVI010000049.1:0-7213 GCA_043744095.1 Flavobacterium sp. | reverse complement strand
AGTTATTTGGTCATTTTTTACCATTTTAAATTACTGTTGTCCGATAAAAAATTACATTTCGCCCTGATGGGACTAAAACCAACAAAACACAAACTAATATTACAAACATTTCGCTCCTACGGAGCTATTTTAATCCCATCGGGACAAATTGTTTGTAATAAAAATATAATCTTCAAAGTAAGCTCCGTAGGAGTGAACTGTTTGTTATGTGTCATTATCATTGTCTTCAATCCTATTTTTTAGTAAGATTTTATCGGACATCAGTGATTTTAAATAATGATTCTGTTTCTTGTTGAAATTCAAGATCCAGAATTCCACCAAAAACTGAAGTGTCAAAATATAATCTCGTTTTTTTCATATTTCAAAATTACGAAATAATAATTGATAATTTGAATTTAACAATTTATCTTTTAAGCTGTTGCCTAACAGAAGGGTTAGTTTGTTTGGTTTCGATAACTCTTCCGATTGCGAAAAAAATTTAACAACTTCTAAAAATAATTTTTAACAATCAAAAACCATTTCCTATATTTGCAACCGAAAAACCAAGAGGAAAAATTTTACTGATTGTTCATACTGCTTTTTAATTATAAAAGTATTTGAAATTCATTTGCAACCTCTGTTCTGACTTGAATCTTTTTTGAGATTCTTTAACAAGTTTAGAATAAAAAAAATGCTAAAGCAGAAATCTCTCCTTTAGTCTTTTTTGTTTTCAAAATTTTTTAATAACAAAATTTATATAAAAATTATGGCTTATTTATTTACATCAGAATCAGTAAGTGAAGGACATCCTGACAAAGTAGCAGATCAAATTTCGGATGCGTTAATCGATAACTTTTTGGCGTTTGATGCTTCTTCAAAAGTGGCTTGCGAAACTTTGGTTACAACAGGACAAGTTATTCTTGCTGGCGAAGTAAAATCGTCAACTTATCTTGATGTTCAACAAATTGCTCGTGATGTAATCAAGAAAATTGGTTATACCAAAAGCGAATATATGTTTGAAGCAAATTCTTGTGGTGTGCTTTCGGCTATTCACGAACAATCAAGCGATATCAATCAAGGTGTAGAAAGAACAAATCCCGAGGATCAAGGTGCTGGAGATCAAGGAATGATGTTTGGTTATGCTACAAACGAAACCGAAAACTATATGCCGTTAGCATTAGACTTATCTCACGCTTTACTTATAGAATTGGCTAACTTGAGAAGAGAAAATAATGAAATAAAATATTTGCGCCCAGATGCAAAATCTCAAGTTACTTTAGAATATTCTGACGATAATAAACCTGTGAGAATTGATGCTATTGTTATCTCTACGCAACACGATGATTTTGCACCAGAAGCTGAAATGTTGGCAAAAATAAAAAGTGATTTAGTAGCTATTTTGATTCCAAGAATTAAAGCTAAATATCCTCAGTATGCTCATTTTTTTAATGAAAACATTACTTACCACATTAACCCAACGGGTAAATTTGTAATTGGTGGACCACACGGAGATACTGGACTTACAGGAAGAAAAATCATAGTAGATACCTATGGCGGAAAAGGAGCTCACGGTGGTGGCGCTTTTTCAGGAAAAGATCCAAGCAAAGTAGATAGAAGCGCTGCGTATGCTACACGTCATATTGCAAAAAACTTGGTTGCTGCAGGTTTGTGTGACGAGATATTAGTTCAAGTTTCGTATGCAATTGGTGTTGCAAAACCTACATCTATCAACGTAAATACTTACGGAACTTCAAAAGTAGACATGACTGATGGCAAAATAAGTAAAGTTGTAGAATCAATTTTTGATATGCGCCCTTACTTTATCGAACAACGTTTGAAATTAAGAAACCCTATTTATAGCGAAACTGCAGCCTACGGACATATGGGAAGAACTCCAGAAACTGTAACCAAAACTTTTAATGCTCCTGGTGGAAATAATAAAACTGTAACAGTTGAATTATTTACTTGGGAAAAATTAGACTTTGTAGACAAAGTAAAAGCTGCTTTCGGATTATAGAAACCTATTTATTATAGAAATTCGAACCTGACTATTTATTTAGTCAGGTTTTTTTATTTAAAACATTTGATACTTAATTTTTTGATTTTTGCGCAAACTCTTTTGATAAATCGTATTTTAGCCTTTATGAAAAATTTAATTTTTTTATTGCTTTTAGTTTTATTTAGCTTTGGTTATTCACAAAATAATAAAGCTATAAAACTTATTTCATTTCCATTGGAAGCATCTACTTTTATAGGTTATGATGATTTTGGTATTTATTATTATATAGAAAACAATACCCTTTTTAAATCAAACTCTAAAGAAAAATGGCAATATAAAAACACCTCATTGGGAAGTATTGCAAAAGTTGATTTTACAAACTCAATGATGGTAATTTTGTTTTATGAAGATTTTAATAGTATTGTACTTTTAGATAATCAATTTAATGAAATTAAAAAAATAAATATATCTGAAAACAATACCCCAATTGCAGCGGCAGCTATTGGAAATGCTTTTGGAAATAGACTATGGATTTATAACAATTTGACACAACAAATTGGAATTCTAGATTATTTAAAAAATGAATACCAACCAATAACTATTGCTTTTTCGGGAATTTTTGAATACTACCAATCTGATTATAATTATTTTTATTGGATTGATGAAAAACAGAACTGGAATAGATGTGATATTTATGGAAAAAACCTCTCTTTTGGAAAAGTACCCTATTTTGATCAGATTCAAATTGTTGATGAATTGAATTTGATATATTCTAAAAACCAAAAAATATTTTTAAAAGATATAAAAAATGAGAAAATAGTTACAATAGAAATTAATGAAAAAACCTTTAAAAGTTTTTTCTATAAAGACCAAATTTTATCTATTTTTACAAACGAAGGAATTACAAATTATAAAATCACATTACCATAATGCACATAGCAGTAGCAGGAAACATTGGAGCAGGAAAAACAACTCTTACAAGATTATTAGCAAAACATTTTAAATGGGAACCTCATTTTGAAGATGTAGTAGACAATCCGTATTTGGACGATTTTTATCATCAAATGGAACGTTGGTCATTTAATTTGCAAATTTATTTCTTAAATAGTCGTTTTAGACAAGTCTTGCAAATTCGCGAAAGTGGTAAAAAAATTATTCAGGATAGAACAATTTATGAAGATGCACATATTTTTGCACCCAATCTTCATGCAATGGGATTGATGACAAATCGTGATTTTCAAAATTATTCCTCCCTTTTTGAACTTATGGAAAGTTTGGTCGAACCACCAGATATGTTGATTTATTTGCGTAGTTCTATTCCTAATCTTGTTGCTCAGATACACAAACGTGGAAGAGATTATGAGAACTCCATCTCAATTGATTATTTAAGCCGTTTGAACGAGCGATATGAAGCTTGGATACATACTTATACAAAAGGACGATTGTTAATCATAGATGTAGACAATATAGACTTTGTAAACAATCCAGAAGATTTGGGTATGATTTATAATAAAATAGATGCTGAACTAAACGGTTTGTTTTAGAAATTTATTTTTTGGAAATGCCAATAATCACACCAAAATCTCCATCAAGTTGGAAACTGTTTTTTTCGGGACAATAGGTTCTCGAAACAAATCCATCTAAGTATAGTGCGTTTTTACAACCATTTTCTTTGAAAAAAGTAGCAAACTCGTAAAAATTTATTTCGGATTTTGAAATTCCGAACAATACATTTCCGTTTGGTAAAATTCCTACACCACTTCTTATATTTACATTGGAAGAAGAAACATTAAAAAGAGCATTAATTTCATCATCAAAAACTAACATAGGTCCTGATTGGGTTGCAAAAGAAATGTTTTTTGAATTTTTATAATTTACAGTTTTACATACAAAACAATCCATTTTCTTATTTATATAAAAAACTCCGTTGGGTTTTAAATAAAAATTTCCGTTTCCTGAAGCAGTATTTAAAGTGTTGATTACTTTATGGTTCTGAACAAATAATCCTAAAGGAGAGTTATCATTTTTATACATTCCTCCATTTGTGGCAAAAACTAATTTTTGATTTTTCAATTCTAAATAATTTTTTAAATTTAGAATACTTTTAAAAATTTCATTATTATCTTTTTTGTAATAAAATTTAATGGACTGAATTTTTGGGTTTACTTCATAACTCAATATATCATTTTGCTTTTTATTTGATATAAATGAAAAAAGAATTAGTCCTATAACTCCAAGAGATAATAACCCAACACTTTTAGAAAACTTTTTCAAAATTATTTTTTTCAAAAGTAATAAAATAAACAACAAAAAAAGCCTCACAATTGTGAGGCTAATTCTATTATTATCTAGAACAAATTATTTCATTGCATCAACTTTGGCTTTTACTTCAGCTTCAGTTCCTTCAATAACTTCTGAAGATGAAACTCCATTTGTAGAAGTAGTTATAGTTGCTTTCATTTTACCGTAAGCACTTTTCTCCATCATTATTTTTTTAGAAATTTCTTGTTTTACTTCACCTTTGAATTTTCCTGCTTCGTCATAATGTGATAAACACATTTCTTTTTCTTCAACAGTACATCCGTTTTCATCACACATTGCAGCACATTCTTCTTTTGTCATTGTTGCCATTTTTGACAGATCACATTTCATATCTGTGTCGCAAGATTTCATTTCAGTTGTAGCACAACAAGCTTTTTTCTCTGTTGTTGCAGTATGGCTTCCGTTTCCTAAGATTGGAGCAATTACTAATCCAATTAAACAAGTCAATTTGATTAGGATATTCATAGATGGACCAGAAGTATCTTTAAACGGATCTCCAACAGTATCTCCAGTTACCGCCGCTTTGTGAGCATCAGAACCTTTGAAAGTCATTTCGCCATTGATTTCAACACCTGCTTCGAATGATTTTTTTGCATTATCCCACGCACCACCAGCATTGTTTTGAAACACTGCCCAAAGTACCCCTGATACTGTAACTCCAGCCATATATCCACCTAACATTTCTGCTATTAATTGGTGATTATCTCCATAAACTACCAATCCTAATAATACAATTGCAATTGGAAAACCGATTGTCATTACTCCCGGTAACATCATTTCGCGTAAAGCAGCTTTTGTAGAAATGTCAACACATTTTGCATATTCTGGTTTACCAGTACCTTCCATAATTCCTGGAATTTCTTTGAACTGACGACGTACTTCATACACCATATCCATTGCAGCTTTACCTACAGAATTCATTGCCAATGCAGAAAATACTACCGGAATCATTCCCCCAATAAACAACATTGCTAACACTGGCGCTTTGAAAATATTAATTCCATCAATTCCTGTAAAAGTAACGTATGCAGCAAACAAAGCCAATGAAGTTAATGCGGCAGAAGCAATTGCAAAACCTTTTCCTGTTGCAGCAGTTGTGTTACCAACTGAATCTAAAATATCTGTACGTGTACGAACTTCTTTAGGTAATTCGCTCATTTCAGCGATACCACCTGCGTTATCAGAAATTGGTCCGAAAGCATCAATTGCTAATTGCATAGCTGTTGTAGCCATCATTGCAGATGCCGCCAAAGCAACTCCATAAAATCCAGCAAATGCATAAGAAGACCAAATTGCAGCAGCAAATAATATTACAGTAGGAAAAGTAGAAATCATTCCTGTTGCTAAACCAGCAATTACGTTAGTTCCAGCACCTGTTGAAGATTTTTGAACAATTGCCAATACTGGTTTTGTACCTAATCCTGTATAGTATTCTGTAACTGATGAAATAGCACCGCCAACAATTAGCCCTACGATTGTGGCATAAAATACTCTCATTGAAGAAATGTCTTTCAACCCCTCACCATAGAAACTCATTTTCATAGTTTCTGGTAACATATATTGTACTAAGAAAAAACAAGCAACTGCAGTCATTAAGATAGATGCCCAGTTACCAATGTTTAATGCTTTTTGAACTTGAGCTTCTTTTGCATTGTCATCAGAGATTTTTACTAACATTGTTCCAATGATAGAAAACAAAATTCCGAAACCTGCAATTGCCATTGGCAATAAGATTGGTCCAATTCCGCCAAAAGCATCTTGAATCATTCCACCCATATCTTTAATTACATAATTTCCAAGAACCATTGCAGCTAAAACTGTTGCAACATAAGAACCAAATAAATCTGCACCCATACCAGCAACATCTCCAACATTGTCACCAACATTATCTGCAATAGTAGCAGGATTACGTGGATCATCTTCTGGTATACCCGCTTCAACTTTACCAACTAAGTCAGCACCAACATCAGCAGCTTTTGTATAAATACCACCACCAACTCTAGCAAACAATGCAATAGATTCTGCTCCAAGAGAAAAACCAGCTAATGTCTCAAGAACTTTGGTCATATCCTCTGTTGATGTCCAAGCACCGCCCATAAACATATTGTATAATATAATGAAGAAACCTGTCAAACCTAAAACTGCAAGACCTGCAACTCCAAGTCCCATTACAGTACCACCACCAAAAGAAACTTTTAAGGCTTGTGGTAAACTAGTACGAGCAGCTTGTGTTGTACGAACATTTGTTTTAGTTGCAATTTTCATTCCCATATTTCCAGCTAAAGCTGAAAAGAAAGCTCCGAATATAAAAGCTACTACTATTAATATATGTGTTGTTGCACCAGGCAAAAAGGTAAGTCCTGCTAAAACAATACTTGCAAGTACTACAAATACTGCTAGTAAACGGTATTCTGCATTCAAGAATGCCAAAGCACCTTCGTAGATATAATCTGAAATCTCTTTCATTTTACCATCTCCAGCATCTTGTTTTAATACCCAACTTCTTTTGATTGCCATAAAAGCCAATCCGATGATTGCCATTACTATTGGCACATAAATCATAATTGTATTCATAAATTTAAATTTTTGTTATAAATTTTATCGGGTGCAAAAATAACAAAATTTTAAGAAAGTAAGCAACTTATAATGAAAATATGCTATTGGGAACTTATTTAGATAAATTTGTTAATTATAAATAGGTAAACTAACGTTAATTTATCGATATGTTGGTTATTTTTGGTAACTAACAACTCATACCATTTAAGTTTAGAATTTACCGCCATAAAAAGTTCTTTTTTTCTTTCTTCTTCAAAATAAAAATAAATCGTAACGATGCTATGCTTGATTTTTCTTTTTTGAATAAAGAAAAAAATCTTCATTTTCTTTACAGTAAATTCTAAACTTAAATGGTAT
>JAYTVI010000048.1:0-27965 GCA_043744095.1 Flavobacterium sp. | reverse complement strand
CTTCAAAAAACGATTGAATGCCGATACTCAATCTGTTAATTTTAGTATTTGACAATTCGATTATGCGTTCTTTTGACAAGTCATCAGGATTAGCTTCGACTGTTATTTCTGGATTTTTTACAACTTTAAAATTAGAATAAACGGTGTCAATCAGAAATTTTAAATCAGAATCTTTTAAAATACTTGGCGTTCCACCACCAAAATAAATTGTTTCAACAACTTCATCTTGAAACTCACTTTTACGCATTTCAATTTCTTTAGCCAATGCCAAAACCATTTCGTCTTTATTCTTCATTGAAGTCGAAAAATGAAAGTCGCAATAATGACACGATTGCTTACAGAATGGTATATGAATGTAGATGCCAGACATTTTTTAATTAACAGTTTTAAAAATTTAGAAACATTAAGAAATTAAGAAAATTAAGTTTGCTTGATTCTTAATGAACCTCAATATCTTAATAGTTTGAAAAGATTTTTGATGAATCATTTTCTGATTTTATCTTTATTATCCTTCACAAAAGCATCCCAACCAGTATAACTTTTTTCGCCAACCACTTTTCCTGAATTGAAGAAGTGACAAACTGCAGCTGCTAATCCATCGGTAGAATCTAAGTTTTTTGGTAATTCTTTTAATCCTAAAAGTTGTTGTAGCATTTTAGCAACTTGTTCTTTACTTGCGTTTCCGTTTCCGGTTATAGCCATTTTTATTTTTTTGGGTTCGTATTCTGTAATTGGAATATCTCTCGAAAGTCCTGCTGCCATTGCAACGCCTTGTGCTCGACCCAGTTTTAACATTGACTGTACGTTTTTACCAAAAAATGGTGCTTCAATAGCAATTTCATCTGGATTGTGTGTATCGATAAGTTCTATCGTACGTTCAAAAATGACTTTTAATTTTTGATAATGATTGTCGTATTTAGACAGAATTAATTCATTTAACTGAATAAATTCCATCTTTTTATTGATGACTTTTATCAAACCAAAACCCATTATTGTTGTTCCTGGATCGATTCCTAATATGATGCGTTCGTTTGCCATTTTAAATTATTTAAACCAGTTAAGTTTTGAAAACCTGACTGGTTTCTAACTGTTTTTGCTTTTCTTTGCAGATATGATTTCAATTTCTCACAAAGCTAAACAATTCTTGGTTTTTATAGTCAAACTTTTGATTGTTGTTGGCGCATTTTATTTTATTTACAATCAATTGGCTTCTAATGACAAATTAGATTGGGATAAATTTGAAGCTTTGGTTAAAAAAAATGCTACCTTTTTAGGAATATTATTTTTACTTTCTTTTAGTGTTGCAAATCGATTTTTGGAGATTTTGAAATGGCAAAATTTGGTTGTAACAATAAAATCAATCACTATAGGAGAAAGCACAAAACAAGTTCTTGGAGCATTGACTGCAGGAATTTTTACTCCGAATGGATTGGGCGAATATGCCGGAAAAGCATTGTATTATGACAAATCAAAAACCAAACAAATTATATTTCTGAATTTGATTTGTAATGGAATTCAAATGATTTTAACCATAATATTTGGCACCATTGGTTTGTTTGTTATCGGATTTTGGAAATGGAGTTTAGGAATTTTTGTATTTACAATTTTTTTAATTTTATTGTCGATTCTGTCAAAAAAAATCACTGTCAAAGGTTATTCTATTGAGAAGTTATTCTTTAAAATAAATGAAATTCCTCAATTAATTCTTCGTAAAAACAATTATCTAGCAGTTTGCCGTTATTTGGTTTTTTCACATCAATATTATTTTTTATTTTTAGCTTTTGATGTAGATTTACCATATTTAACAATGATGTCGACGATTGCTGCTGTCTATTTTTTGGCATCTTCGTTACCAAGTTTTCAATTTCTTGATTTTGCTGTAAAAGGAAGTATAGCCGTTTTTTTCTTCGGTAAACTGGGCGTTAACGAATGGATTGTGATTTTTATATCAACATTAATGTGGTTTTTGAATGTGGTTTTGCCTGTAGTTATTGGAAGTTATTTTGTATTAAAATTTAAACCTAAATGGAATTAATTGCTATTTTATTAACATTGATTTTATTGCTATACTTGATTACAATAAGTCAATTGATTTTTGGTTTTAATAAAATCAAAACTTTTCATTCTACTGAGATAAAACCGAAAACTTTTTTTGCAATTGTGATACCTTTTAGAAATGAAAGTCACAATTTGACTGCGCTTTTAGAAAGTATAAAAAATTTGAATTATCCAAAAGAGTTATTCGAAATTATACTTATAGATGATTTCTCTGAAGATGATTCTGTAAAAAAAATTTATAATTGGCGAATGGAAAACGGCACTTTTCAAACGACACTTTTAGAAAATTTGCATCTATCTAAATCGCCAAAAAAAGATGCTATTTCTAGAGCAATTCCGATAATAAAAAACGAATGGGTTCTTACTACTGATGCAGATTGTATTGTTCCTAAAGATTGGTTACAAACTTTGGATACTTATATTCAAAAAAATGATGTTGAGATGATTGTTGGTGCCGTTACTTATGATTGCAAAAAATCGTTTTTAGATTCTTTTCAGCAATTAGACATTACTAGTTTGCAAGGTGCGACTATTGGTTCGTTTGGTTTGGGAATTGGTTTTATGTGTAATGGAGCCAATTTTTGTTATACAAAATCTTTGTTTGAAAAACTGAATGGTTTTCTGGGAAATAAAAATATTGCTAGTGGAGATGATGTGTTTTTGCTTCAAAAAGCGATGCTACAAATTCCTGAAAAAGTGCATTATTTAAAATCTAAGTCTAATATTGTGATTACAAAACCATCCGAAAGTTGGAATGCTTTAGTGCAACAACGTAAGCGTTGGGCATCTAAAACAAGTTCTTATAAAAGTGTTTTTGGAAAAGATTTGGCTTGGATAGTTTTTGCGGGAAATTTGAGTATTGTAGCTGGTTTTATAATTTGTGTAATTGGGTTTTTTCCAATAGAATATTGTTGTGTTTTATTTGGTTTGAAGTTTATTATTGATTTTATTTTATTGCATAAAACAAATCAATTTTTGACAAAAAAACGAATGCGTTATTTAATTTTGAGTAGTGTTTTTTATGCGTTTTTTTGTGTTTTTGTTGCTTTTCTTTCTTTTTCTAGAAAATATGAATGGAAAGACAGAAAGTTTCATTATTAGCCAATTAGCCCAGATAGAAATTGAAATCCTTTTGTTTTATAGATTGTGAGGTACGAAGCAATCTTAAAAAAAGATTGTAATGGATAGCTGGTAATAGCTCCAGAAAAATTACTCTACTTTTAGAATTACTGGTAGAATAAATTGCGTTTTTACTGGTATTCCGCGTTTTATGGCTGGATTTACTTTTGGAAAACCTATTAGTCGTGATTTGATTATACTGTCAATTTTTGGAGCATTATAGGAAAGTGTGTCGGATAGTTGTGGCTCAAATTTTATACTAGAATTAGGAAAAATCGTCACTTTTACATCTATTGTGTCGAGTTGTGGATACAAAACTGCAAGTGTGTCTCCGTTGAGTTTTTTTTGAATAAGTTGGGTTAAAAACTCGAAAAAACATTGTTTTTTTTGGGTTTTGTCTTGTATTGAATCGCAGTTGGCAATGGTTGGAAATTCGTCTACTTCTTTCCAGTTTATTGCGTTTAATTCTTTCTTTAGCAACTCGTCTTTTTTAGGAACTTGCTTTTCAAAATACTGGCAAGAGTAAAAAAGTAGTGTAAAGGCAAAAACTATTAGAATTATTTTTCTCATATTCGTTAACGAAACAAACGCGATTTTAATTTTAATTAAAAGTACAATATTAATTTTCAAAAATACTAAAAATTTTACTTTATGGATGTCTTGCTTTTGATTATTGGTTTTTTTTGTGTGATTGGAGGAATTTTAGGTAGTTTTTTGCCTGTTTTGCCTGGTCCAAGTTTGAGTTGGATTGGTGTTTTGTTGCTGTATTTTACAAATCCAATTCCTGCCAATTATTGGTTTTTAGGGATTACTTTTTTAATTACTGTTGGCATCACAATACTTGATTATTTGATACCTGCAAAAGGAACTAAAAAATTTGGCGGCAGCAAATATGGTATTTGGGATACAAATTTAGGTTTGATTTTAGGTATCGTTACACCAATTCCGTTTGGGTTTATTATTGGTCCTTTTTTTGGAGCATTTGTTGGAGAATTATTGTTTGATTCAAAAGATCATAAACGAGCTTTGAAAGCTGCAACTGGGTCATTTATTGGCTTTTTGGCTTCTAGTTTTATGAAATTTGTGGTTTGTATGGCTTATTTTGGTTGGTTTATAATGCTGGTTTGGACATGTAAATCAGAATTTTTTTAGTTTTTTACAAAAAAAACCATTCGTTTTCACAAATGGTTTTTTAGATACTAATTGTTGATGACTATTTCACTAATAGTTTTTTCACTACTTTTAAATTATTGTTTGTTGTAACTTCTACAAAATACATCCCTCTTTTTATAGAGGTTAAATCGATTGTTTGTGTTATTTTGTTTTCTGGTTTTTGTGTATAAATTATTTTGCCCAAAACATCATAAACATTTATTGTTGCCATTTTTGCTGTGCTGTTTTTTAAAGAAATTGTTACAAAATCTGAAGTTGGATTTGGGTAGAAAACAAAATCACTATTTTCAAATTCGTTTAAAGCTAGTGCAGAAACAAATTTTGTATTAAATGTATTTGTGATAATGGCTGGATTAAAATCAAAATAAATAGCTGCTGTGTTTGAAATAATATCACCAGTACTAAATCCTGCTTTTGGTTTGATTTTGAAAGTAATATATCCTTTCCCGATTTGAGAATTTGCAATTGTTGGAGGTAATTGAATATTGTCAAACTTCCAAGTAACTCCAGATGCAACTCTATCCATAACATAATTATGGCTTGACCCTATCATTTCTAATGAATTCGAGTCTAGTTGTTCGCTTAATATATCATTAACTTTCACATTGATAGCACTTGCAGTTCCTGAATTTTCAAATCTTATTGTATAGGTCAAATAATCATTGTTTGTAAAACTTGAAAACAATATTTCTTCACCATGTGTTTCCATTTTATCATTAGGATCAAATGAACCTATAATAGTTTGAGAACAACTTGCTTGATTGTTGTTTGGCACAACATCTCCTGTAATTGGTTCTATTGAAGCACTGTTTGTTAATAGCGCTCCTAAACTAACTAATGGTAATAACGGAACTTGCATAGCAACATTTATTGTTCTCGTTTCAAAAGGAAGAAGATTTGTGAAATTATAAGTAAACCCTGTACTTGTAGTAGTACTACCTACTATAGAATTTGCTATAATTCCTAAAGCTGGATCTTTTGTAAATGTAACTATACCTGAAGTTATTGTTTGATTTCCATTATTGGTATATTTTATAGTTTCATTATAAATAAAACCTGGTCTTGGAGCATTTACAGGAATAATTGAAACTTCTAAATCATTGTAGGATTGTATTACTGTAACTGGAAAATAATATTCAACCATTCCGCCACCAGAAACAACATTTAAATTATTGTATTGTGAAGTCGTAACATTATAAAGAGAAGCATATTCTGGATTGACAGAATAACTTACATCGTATGAATTTGTTGGGTTGACATCATAAATATTATATATTCCAGATTGTGAGATGATATTATGAACTGATCCATTAGTATTCACCTCATAGTGATATTGTCCTAAAGGAAAATTTTGCTCACCATTGTCTTTTGTGCCATTATTGTTTGTATCTAAAAAAGCATTAAGTCGAATTCCAGAACAATTTATAGCACCTTCATTTGTTCCTGAAAGCTGTGTGATTTTTATATAACCTGGTAGATTACTAAAGTTGGTTACCATTATTAAATAGTATTGACCTACAAGTGCATTTTCAATTATTGGAGTTTCTGTTGCAGAAGCTGAATAACTACAACTTACAATATTATTTGCTGTAAGTTGACTACTACAAGGTGTAACTGGATCTGAAAAAGGACCAAAAGCAACAAAATCTACATCTGCAAGTTGTCCAGTAAAATCAATATTAGAATTTTGTACAATATTTAAATGTAATGTTCCTGATTGACTAATAGGTAAATAAAACCATGTAGGATTTGGCGCAGTTAATAAACAACCATATTGTCCAGTAGAGGACATATTTGTAGAATTTGCAAAAGGTACTCCTAAAGCGCTACATAACGAATTTGCATAAGCACAAGTAGAAGCTAAGTTACAATTTATTAACCCCTGAACATGAAGTGCATAAATAGTATCACATTGATTTACACTATTTTCTCTAATATAAATTATAAAAGGGTTTGTTTGCACATTTGTAGTCCAAGAAGCTGGATTGCCAATTGGGCTTATCATATTTTCAGCATTTGCCAAAGTTGTATAATAACTTAGAGAATTTGTAGTGTTCAATTGTGCTTGAACAACTGTCAAGTTATAATTTATTAACCCATTATTATCATCATCACATTGTACAATACTTTGCAATTGTGCATTCGACATTATATATGCTTGTAAAGACACTGTAAAAGATAATACTTCAAAATGTAACCCATCACTACTTGCTAACCTTGAAAACAAAGTATACGTACCAAACGGAACGCAATAAGGTGAAGCAAGTGCATTTACTGCGTTATTTGCATCATTAAGTGAGCTATAATAGGTAACGGTGTTTTCTAATGGATTCAAATTTGCTAAAACAGCATTATCGTTTACAGTCAAATCAAAACATCCGTTAGAATTAGTATCAGAACATAAAATTAAGTTTTGTGGAGAACCACCATTATAACAAAAAATTGTAACTAACTCAATTGTTCCAATAGCGTTGCAACCTGTTTGACTATAAGTTATTCTATAAAAAACAGGAGGAATTATTGGCGCAGCAGAAGCACTTATATAACAATTAGGATTGACTATTGGATTGCTACCCGTGTTTGCATCTTCTTGTGTTAAATAAAAAACAACATTATGAATTGTGCCTCCTGCTACATTCGGAATTATTGAAGTCAAATCCCAACAAGGAAAACTTGTAGCATCACTAGAACAATTCGTTAAAGTTTGAGTTGCAGCTGGTGGCGGTATTGTAACAAATAAATTAAAAGTAAAAACTTGAGTTGAATTTCCTGAAATATTTAACAATCTTGCATAAATAACTTCTGCTGTATTATTAGTACAAAATTGTGTTGTAGTTTGAATTGGATTAATCCCAGTTTGAGCATCATTGGCTGTAGTATGATATGTTAAAGAATAATCTGAAGGATTTAGTGAGCCTAAAATATTTTGATTATTTTGAGTCAAATTATAACAAGCTGGCGAATTACAAGAATATAAATCAACTGGTTGTCCTGCCTGATTGCCACAATATACTACAGCGACGAACAATTGAGTAAGCGCATAACAATTAGTTTGTACATCTTGTGCTCTAACAAATAACATTTGTATATTCTGTGAATTATATAAATATGGAATTGTTGGCATAATTGGGTTAATCCCATTTTCTGCATCTATAGAATTTTCATAATAAGAAATTACATATTGATTATTTGGTGAAAAATTATTATCAAGATTTGACAATGCAGGTATTATTGTAATACCGTCATTTACACCGTCAGTATCACAAAAAGTCATTGTAAAAGGATTAACAATTGGTTTTGGATTTACTATTAAGTAAAAAGTGTTAATTTGGAATTGATTTGTGGTCGAATTAAAAATTCTAGCAAATATCAATTGTGGATTTGAAATATTTATGTAATTATTTGGTAATGGATTAATTCCTAGACTAGCATCAGATTGATTTAGATGATGTGTAACTGTTAAATTAGAATTATTTCCTGTGATTTCAGCAGCAATTTCTTGCATATAAAATGAAGCAAAACCATCATTATTATCATCACAAACATTATTAAACTGACTAGGTTGATTATTGATTTGTGCAAAAAAAGTGTTAGAAAATATTAATAACCCAAAAAGAAGTAGTAGTTTTTTCATAGAAAACCGTTTTAATTTTTTAAAATAAAATGCAATATACAAATTTTCAATTATTTAAGTAAAAAAAATATTTTTTTAATTTTAAAAAACCTCATTAAAAACAAAAAAGCTATCCTTAGATTCTGAAATGAATTCAGAATAAATGGAAAGCTTTTCATTGGTCTAACTACTAAACCTTTTGCTACGAGTTACAAAGTCGTAGCGAAAACAACACAACTATTTTAAATGCCTTATTGAATTTTAAGTAATTATTGCTCAATATTGCATTCAGATTTATTTTTTTGGGCAAAAAAGGTTTTCATTTCTGAAAACCTTTTCCCAATTTTAGCGGTCTGGACGGGACTCGAACCTATCCAAATATCTTGAGTAATTACTATACTTTACAAATGTTAAATATTAGTAGGTAATGCCTGAGGGGATGTCCCTTGTAATTTTAACGGTGCAAATATATCAAAAATTCTGTATAAAAAAACATTTTTGTAAACTTTTTTACTCTGTTACGAATTATTTATTTTTTGTAGCATTTTTCTGTAAAAAAGACTTCTAATGTTAAGTTTACGTTATTGTTTTGTAAATTAAATGTTATTAAAAATAATTATTATTTTATAATTATTTGATTGTCAATAGTTTAGTTGTAAAAAAGTATCTATTTTAGCTCATGCGACTGCGACGAAAAAAATCGCTTACTGGAGTTACTGTAATTATTAACAATAAACTTTTATAAAATGAACACAAATTACTACACCGTACGAGCGGTTTTAAGAACGGACAAGATGAGAAAAGACGGTACTTGTCCTATTTACATTATACTACAACGTAGTAATGTTACCCAAAAACTATCCTTGGCTGAATTTATCGAAGAAAAGTTTTGGGATAAAAATACCGAGCAAGGTATTGGGAAAGGTTTTGGAAACCTAAATGCTGTAATTAAAAAG
The DNA here is from genome assembly GCA_043744095.1 of Flavobacterium sp. Classification (GTDB taxonomy): domain Bacteria; phylum Bacteroidota; class Bacteroidia; order Flavobacteriales; family Flavobacteriaceae; genus Flavobacterium. Next base: position 19,046 of record JAYTVI010000048.1, on the reverse strand, counting down.
AAGAAGCAAAATCTTGAAGACTTTATTAGAGAAAATAAAAGTATGGGTAAACCAATTTCTAAAACCGATATTTCTAATTTTTGGAATGGAAAATCTGATACCGATATTGAAACCGAATTATTGTTTTCTAAATTTTATGAAACATTTTGTAAACGCCATTTTTTAACAATTAGAGAAAGTACCCAAATCCATTATATTACTCTTGGTAAGAAAATGAAAGATTTTAACCCAAACTTAAAAATTTCCGAAATCGATTATTCGTTTATGGTTGCATTCGACAATTATCTTTTAGAAACTAAAAGTGGTAGATACAATATGATTAAGTTTCTAAAAACAATACTAAAAGAAGCTGTAAAATTAGGGGTTGTAAAAAATGAATCTTGGAAAGGTTTACAAAATGTAGCACCGAGAGTAAGAGAAGCATATTTAACACTTGCTGATATAAACAAAATTGAAGTCTGTGATTTATCTGTAAAAAAACATTTGGAATTAGCTCGTTGTATGTTTCTATTCGGTTGTTATACTGGAATGCGATTTAGTGATGTAATTGCTTTGAAAAAAGAAAACTATAAAAACGGAATAATTACACTAAAGCAAGTTAAAACTGGAGTTGACTTAAAAGTCCCTGTAAATCTACAAGCCAAGAAAATTATCTGTAAGTTTTGGAACAAGCGAAATGAAAATGAAAATATTTTCCCAAGCATCGAGAACCAAACCATTAATAGATATTTAAAAAAGATTGGAGAAATGGCAAAAGTTGAAACGGAATTACATTTCCATCTTGCTAGACATACTTTCGGAACTACTTTATTAAATAGCAATGTAAATGCCTTTATAATATCCAAAATGATGGGGCATAAAAAATTAAGCCAAACGTATTCTTATACTGGATTAAACGTAAACAAGATGAAAGACGTAATGGCTAGTGTGAATTTTACTCCTAAAAATGAAAATAACCGATTTAACCAAATATAATATGATGGATAATTTTGAATTGATTTGCGAAAATTACAATCCTGCCGAAAAAATAAATTGGGTGAGCATTGATAATGATAATAAAAAAAAGGGAATGTTTCTAGCAGTATTATATAACCGAGATAAAAAGGATAAAAAATATTTCTTGACCTTATTTCTTCTTGCTGATGAACCAAAAGAAAAATTTACATTAAAGGTAAGAGGAAATTTAAACAATTGGTTTACCCAAAAAAGATTGGGTAGAAATTTAACCCTCGATGATTATAAAGAATGTTTCTATTTATTGTTTTCTGAAATTGATATAAAAGAAAATGTGTTTTTGAACGCCAGAGTAAAAAATGCCGATATTAAATTGAATGTTGCTTTAAGGACAAACTTTATAAATAAAAAATTGTAATTCTATAAATCCTTAAAAAAATCTTGGATTGTTAAATTATGAATTTTGAGGACTTTGATAAGGGTTTTGAGCGTAATGTTCTGACCCTTTTCTATTCTGTAATATTGTACTCTATTTATATCGTTTGTAAAAGCAAAAGTTTCGTAGCTTGTAAAACCAGCTTTTACTCTTAAATCCTTAATTTTTTCAGCGACTTGTAATATCTCTTTATCTACTTCTTTGCCTGACTTTTCCATATAGCGAAATTTGGAAATTAGTCGCTTATAATTTACCTCTAAAAAGAAACAGCATATATTATACAATTTTTATTATTTTAGCTGAAAATTAAAATGATGAAACGAATAATATTTACTGTAATACTTGTCTTTTTAAGCATTGTTAAAGGTGCTTCCCAAATTAATAATCTAAAAGATTTACTTGAAATTTCCGAATTAAATGTAGAAGAAATGGTTAGTGAATTACAATATACTTGGACATTAAATCCACCAATCCAAGACACTTCTGAAAAAGGATTTATTACTGAACGACACATTTTTTCATATAATCGAGATAATCACAAGCAAATTCTTAATAGTTGTGGAAGAATGGATTTATCTACTGGTAGAACTATTTGGCTTACTAATTTCGTTTCTAATGATAAAGAATTATTGAATAGAATTATTAAAAACTTAACCTACCAAGGATTTGAGTTAAAAGGAAAACTAAAATCTAATTCTATGTATGATGATGGGAATAGGACTGTGAGTATACAAACAGAATCTGAATACGATTATAAAATGCCTAAAGGATGTTATTCAATATATGTGGTTGTAAATAAACGAACTAATGGTAATTTGAATAATACTTTGAGTAACCCAAAATCTGTAAATAGTGTTCTTGATAAAAAATTCTTTATTGGTAAAAAGAAATTTTGTGATGGATTAAAAACTTGGTATTACATTGTAACTATTTATGAAGACAATATATCTCTTGAATCTTATCCAGACCTTGAAAATAATTCATTTAAAAATAAAACTAAACCTGTAGAAATTGTAAAAGGAAAAATAATTGGTAATATAATTAAAATTCCACGTCCTAAAAACTGTGAAGATTGTGGAGATGAATATGAAACTGGGAGATTTAAGTTTGAGAACGGAGTTTTATATGATGCGAATAATGAAGGTGGCTATAACGAATATAATGAATGCGCTACTAAAAATGCTTCTAATGACGCTTTAGCAAACATTTTAAAAGATTCTAAATCTAATAATGCGGATAGTAATAATGAAATTATCTCTGGTAATGCTAGTGGAACTGGAAGCGGAGCTGGAAATGGTTATAATCTTAACGGCAGAAAAGCTATTGTAAAGCCAGTACCAGAATATAAATGTAACGAAGAAGGCAAAGTAGTGGTGCAAATTGTAGTAGATAGTAAAGGAAATACCATCGAAGCTAAAACTGGCGTAAAAGGCACTACAAATATGTCTAAATGCTTATTAGATGCTTGTCAAGAATCCGCCTTAAAAACAAAATGGCAACCTGATGAAAATGCTCCTGAAAAACAAACTGGGATTATAAATTACAACTTCCGAATGAATTAAATTATGCAAATATTTTAAAATTGAGATAAATCGCCCAAGAAATTGAGCGGTTTTTTGTTTTTATATAGTTAACTGATTTGATGAATGTTAGCTTTTTTTAAAAAAATTTAAAGTGTTAATAAAATGTTAATTAACTCTTTTTGCAAAACGAAAAAAAAACTGGCGACTATTGTATAGTATATAAATGCTAAATTTTTAAAATTATGAACACAAAAATTATGGTCGAGAAACGAGTTTACAGCAACCTAGTGAAGTTTGTTATTGAAACAAGAAAATTACTTTTGGATATTTCGGAGCGAACTGAATTTACAAAAGAATGGCTATCTGTTAAAGACCTAGAAACCGAATTTGGAATAACTAGAAAAGTCTTTGATGGATACAAAAAAAATGGATTAAAAATAGTTCAAAAAAAACGTAATGGTGGTATTCTAATTGAACGAAGTGAACTTGAAAAATTCCTAACTAAAAAATAAAAGTAATGGATAGAATTAAAATTAAAATATCCGACTTTGTTTTAGTTAATGATTACAAGTTATGGGGGAATTATAGCCCAAGTAAATTTCCGAATAGACACCGTTTTAGTAGAGAAATAACAAACGGAAAAGCTAATTGTAGAAGACCATTTAGAATAAGACTAATGCTTTGTTACGACGATGTAAAAGATGAATTTACAATTAAATTTAATGGAAGTATAAAAAAATGGTACTTCGGAAAAAACACTAGGCAAAACTTAACAATAAAGCAATATAAAGAATGTATAAGACTTTTAAGTGATAAAATCGGAATAAGAGAAGTTGATTTGCTAAATGCGGAAGTAACACAATTAGAGGTTGGAATAACACTTTTGCTTAAATCTTACTTTAAAGGAATAATAAATTGTTTTGTTAAACATCGCCATTTTACAAGAGAAGTTGATAATACATCCGTTTATTTAAAAGGCAAGAAAACTAAAGAAGGCAAAGAAAGTGCCTTTAAATATAAATTCTACGATAAGCATTTGGAGGTAAACAAAAATGATACAAATTTCTTAAATGATTTGAAGAAAATGAATGTGCAAAAAAAGTTTAATTGCTTTAGATTTGAAATTGTTATATTAAAAGTTTCTGGAGTTCCCTTTTACAAGAAGAAAGCCGATACTCTAAATAAAATACTAGAAAACTGGGAAGAAATTAATTATAATCTTATCGAGCATATCAGCACGATACATTTTGTAGATTTAATTTCTGATGAAAAAACTATTGACATTGACAAGCTTGGTAAAAGAGATGCCCAAAAGTATACCCAGTTTAAAGCAATCAAGAGAAATGGATTTTTTGAAGAACTAGAAAAATTCGAGTTAAATAATAAAAGCACAAACAGAAGTACGAAAGTGAAGTTGTTTTTTAAAAATTACGAATACTTTTTAGATAAAAAAATTGATTACAGAAATGAGTTGCTTCTGTCTTTAAAGAAGAAAATTGATAGTTTAGTATAATAAGAGTATAATGTATTAGCTAAATAAACTAGATAACCTAGACAAACGAGTATAAATAGAATGACCGCTAATAGCCAAGCTAATGATAAATGAAAAGCCAAGCGGAATTATATAACACAAAGGATATATATTTTAACTGGCGTTTTGTTTAATTTTTAAAATGAAATGAAAAATTAAAATGATAAATAGATTAGCTGAATGATAATTTAAGGGCAAAATATTTGGTTTAGGAAGTCTTTTATTAGCTATTCTTAAAAGTATAAGTGAACTTAAATTAAATGCTTTAAAATGATTGTTTTTTTTTAATCGTATTTGCATTAAATCTATTAAAACCGATGTAATGATTACCTTGTTTTATTGATAGTGAAATTAGCTTATTGAAAATTGTTAAACAATCCATTTATTAGTGAAACTTACTGCAAATAAAAAATGATATATGCATTAATAATTATCTAAACTTCTATACGAAACCAACCAGCCTTAAAACCCTGTCAATAGGGGTTTTTAGGTGTGAGTTGTAATCTGTCGAAACAACTAATTTATTTGAATGATTATATAAGGTTGTATCTTGATTTAAAATAAATCCCATACTAGAAACATGTTCTGTAAAACCCAAGGTAACGGATTAGGGGATGGATTAATGGCAAATAATAGTAAAAGAAGTAAAAAGAACTTCGCCTGAAATAAAAATTGAAAGCTATATAAAGCAAAAAAGCCATCCCTAAAAGGGAGAGCTTTCCATTGGCTTAACTACTAAACCTGTTACGCTTTACAAGGGCGTAACGTAAACAACACAACTTTTTTTGAAACTTTTTAAGGGCAAAAAAAGGCTTCCATTTCTGAAAACCTTTCTCCCTTTAAGCGGTCTGGACGGGACTCGAACCCGCGACCCCATGCGTGACAGGCATGTATTCTAACCAACTGAACTACCAAACCTCTGCTTAATTGCGGTTGCAAATATACCATAGATTTTTATATCTGCAAATGTTTCTTTAAAAATGTTTTGTTATTTTATTTTAGCCTATCCAAAAGATTGTTTCTCAACCAGATATGTCGTAAGAATTCTCTCAAAACTGTCTCCAACACTTACTGTAACATATTTTATTTTGTTTTGAGCACAAGTTTGCGCTAATTTTTTAAAATATAAAGATGCCTGCTTCTCGTAAGCTTCTTTTACATTGTCAGCAAAAATATTAATTTCTTCACCGCTTTCAATATCAATAAATTTTCTTGGTGTATTGTCAAAATCAAAATTTAACTCTGTTTTGTTATCAATAACGTGAAAAAGGACTACCTTATGCTTGTTGTGTTTTAGATGTTGTAAAGCGTTAAACAACGCTTCTTCATTCTCTCCTTGAAACATATCTGTAAACAAAACAATCATAGAGCGACGATGCATTTTCTCTGCTATTTGATGCAAAAAAGTAATTGTGTCAGTAGTTTTTGATTGTGTTGGTTTTTCTAAAAGATTTTCCAATTTGTTCAATAACATTCTATGATGACGATCTGACCCTTTTTCTGGAGCATAATACTCGTATTTATCTGAATAAATACTCAAACCTACAGCATCTCTTTGTTTTTTTAATAAATTCATCAAAACAGCAGATGCTAAAACCGAAAAACCAATTTTACTTTCAAAAAATGGTTGGTTCTCATTTAATTTTGGGTAATGCATTGAGGATGAATTATCGATAATCAAATGGCAACGCAAATTGGTTTCTTCTTCATATTTTTTGGTATACAATCTATCTGTTTTTGCAAACAATTTCCAATCTATATGCTTAGTTGTTTCGCCAACATTATAGATTTTGTGTTCTGCAAACTCAGCAGAAAATCCGTGAAATGGCGATTTATGCATACCCGAAATAAAACCTTCAACTACTTGATTGGCTAACAATTCGAGATGTTGAAAACTTGATATTTTTTCAATTTGAGATTCAATATTCATCTTTACTTCCTATATTGACCTTAATGGCTCGAGTCAAAGATAATTTTTTTTATTATTAAAGTTAATAAAAAAAGGTTTGACTTTCGCCAAACCTTATTATTATGATATATATTTAATTACAATAAAGCATTCAAACTATCGGCATAGGTTTGTTTTGGTGCAACACCAACTTGACGACCTACTACTTCCCCATTTTGAAAAACCAATACTGTTGGTATATTTCTAACGCCATATTTTGCTGCAAATTCTTGATTAGCATCTACATCAACTTTCCCAATTATTGCTTTACCTTCAAATTCTTGGCTTATTTCGTCAATGATTGGACCTACCATTCTACAAGGACCACACCATGCTGCCCAAAAATCTACCATAACTGGTTTATCTGATTTTAATACTACTTCGTCAAAAGTTGCATCTGTTATTACTAATGCCATATTGTTTTACTTTTTTTAAAAATTATGTTACAAAATTATATATAAATTCCTAAATATTATGTTAATTGAAAATTACTTTTAACTATCAAATCATCAATTTAAATGATACTTAATTTAATTTAAAATTGATTTGCATTTTTTCTAAATCACTTAATAACTCGTTTGAGATTTTAATTTTTAATTTCCTGCTTGGCATAGATAATCTCGTTATTACTTTGTTTTCTTCAATTTCATTTTGTGAAATGGCAACTGTGTTTTCGGCGGTAATTACATCTCCATTTTCATCTAAAACTATTTGGTCAAGCTCTACGTCCTGTGAAGTAATCTCTATTTGTTTTTTTATTTTTTCTATTTCCATTACTTCAAAAGTTACTGAATGCTCTCCTTTATTGGTATGAAATACAGTATTTAAATCGTGAATTAAATTAGATTTTAAATCATTAATATTTAAATGTATTATTAACTTTTTAGCAAAAGTTGGCAATACATCTTGCAAATATTGTATTAATGTAAATTGTAGTCTTGGTTCTCCTTTTTTGCCAGTCTCTCTATCAGTAAATCCTTCTTTTACAAGAACTTTAATATAGGTAAAGTTATTTTGAATTAGAAAATGCCTGTATTTTAAATACTCTTCACCAAAAATTCTAAACTCAAAACTCTCATCATATCCTTCTAATACAAAAGATGCCCATCCTTTTCCGTTTTTTGCAATTCGATGTTGCACATTTGTAATTATCCCACCAAAGGAAAGGTTTTTATTCAAATATTGGTCTAAATTTCTAAGTGCTTCCAGTCGTGCATTACAGAAATATTGCATTTCAAATTTATAATCATCCAATGGATGTCCTGAAATATAGATTCCTACAACTTCTTTTTCTTTTGCTAATTTCTCCATTGTACTCCATTCTTCACAAGGAGGAACAATTGGTTCAGAAATTTGAACATCGCTTGCTTCGCCAAATAAACTTACCTGAGATGAATTTTCATTCTCTTGAAATTTAGACCCATAACGTATTGCTTTTTCATAAAAAGAAATTCCTTCGCCTTCAATATGAAAATATTGAGCTCTATGTGTATTTACAAAACAATCAAAACCTCCTGCAAATGCTAAGCTTTCGAATGCTTTTTTATTGGCTGCTCGTAAATCTATTTTCTTAGCCAAATCAAAAATCGATTTGTATGGTGCGTCTTTTCTATTTTGAACTATTGTATCAACTGCATTTGCACCAACACCTTTTACTGCACCAATTCCGAATCGAACTGCATTATCATTATTTACTGTAAATTTATAAAAGCTTTCATTTACGTCTGGACCAAGCACTTGTAATCCCATTCGTTTGCTCTCTTCCATAAAAAAGGAAACCTGTTTGATGTCGCTCATATTATTAGACAATACAGCTGCCATATATTCTGCTGGATAATTGGCTTTTAAGAAAGCGGTTTGATAGGCAATCCAAGCATAACAAGTTGAATGAGATTTATTGAATGCATATTCGGCAAAAGCTTCCCAGTCTTTCCAAATTTTTTCTAGTTTTTCTTCTGAATGTCCTTTAACAGCTGCTTGACTTATAAATTTTGGTTTCATTTTATCCAAAACATCTCGCTGTTTTTTTCCCATAGCTTTACGCAAAACATCGGCGTCACCCTTTGAGAAATCTGCCAGTTTTTGTGACAGCAACATTACTTGCTCTTGATATACTGTAATTCCGTAGGTGTCTTTTAGTAATTCTTCGCAAGCTTCAAGATCATATTCTATTGGTTCTTCGCCGTTTTTTCTTTTAATAAAACTCGGAATGTATGCAATTGGCCCAGGACGATACAAGGCATTCATTGCAATTAAATCATTGAAAACTGTAGGTTTCAATTCTTTCATATATTTTTGCATTCCTGCACTTTCGTATTGAAAAATACCTATTGTTTCACCTCTTTGAAAAAGTTCATATGTCTTTGTATCATCAATAGGAAATTCGTCTGGATTAATATCTTTTCCTGTTCTATATTTGACTAATTTGACTGTGTCTTTTATCAAAGTCAATGTTTTCAAACCCAGAAAATCCATTTTCAATAAGCCTGCACTTTCTACAACTGAGTTGTCAAATTGAGTAACATACAAATCTGAATCTTTAGCAGTCGCAACAGGTACAAAATTGGTAATATCACTGGGGGTAATAATTACGCCACAAGCGTGAATACCAGTGTTTCTTAGATTTCCTTCAAGAATTTGAGCTTGTTGAATGGTTTCGCTACTCAAATCATCATCTTGAGAAAGTGCAACCAACTCTTTTATTTTTTCGAAATCTTCTGGACGAAGCACTTTTTTTATTTCTGTTTCAGTATCTTTTAAAAATCTAGCAAGATTCCATTTTGAAGGGATTAAATTTGGGATTAATTTGGCAATTTTATCGGCTTCAAAAAGAGGCAAATCTAATACTCTAGCTGTATCTCGTATAGCAGATTTTGCAGCCATAGTTCCGTATGTTACAATTTGAGCAACTTGTTTTTTACCATATTTTTCGATAACATAATCCATTACTTTACTTCTACCTTCGTCATCAAAATCTATATCTATATCAGGTAATGATACCCGATCAGGATTCAAAAATCTTTCAAAAAGCAAATTGTATAAAAGTGGGTCAATATTGGTAATTCCTAAACAATAAGCTACTACAGATCCTGCAGCAGAACCACGTCCTGGTCCTACAGAAACGCCCATGTTTCTTGCTGCTGCAATAAAATCCTGAACAATCAAAAAATATCCTGGATAACCAGAATTTTCAATTGTTAGTAATTCAAAATCTATACGTTCCTGAATTTCGGTTGTTATTTCTGAATACCTTTTTTTTGCTCCTATATAAGTTAGCTCTTTTAAGTAAGCATTTTCACCCCGTTTTCCACCGTCAGCTTGATCTTCTTTTACTAAAAAATCAGTCGGAATTTCAAATATTGGCAAAAGCACTTCTCGTGCTAAATCATAGATTTCTATTTTGTCTACAATTTCTTGAATATTCGAAATTGCTTCGGGCAAATCATTGAATAATTTTTTCATTTCATCACCCGATTTGAAATAATATTCTTGATTTGGCAACCCATATCGGTAACCTCTACCGCGACCTATTGGTGTAGTTTGCTTTTCGCCATCACGCACACATAGCAAAATGTCGTGTGCATTAGCATTATCTTTCTCTATATAAAAGGTGTTGTTGGTTGCAATAATTTTTACTTGATGCTTTTTTGCCAAAGAAATTAAACCTTCATTCACACGATTTTCATCTTCTTGATTATGGCGCATCACTTCAATATAGAAATCGTCACCAAAAATTTCTTTCCACCAAATTAAGCTTTCTTCGGCTTGATTCTCACCAAGATTTAAAATCTTATTAGGTATTTCTCCATTTAAATTCCCTGAAAGTACAATTAAATCTTCTTTAAATTGTTCTATTATATTTTTATCAATCCTTGGTACATAATAAAACCCATCTGTATATGCAATAGAAGACATTTTGGCCAAATTATGATAACCCTTTTTAGTTTTTGCTAAAAACACTATTTGATAACCATTGTCTTTTCGAGTTTTATCTTTATGATCTTCACATACAAAAAACTCACAACCAACAATTGGTTTAATAATTTTATATGTAGGAATTTCACCATTTTCTTGAGCAGTTTTATTTTTTGTTTCAATAGTTTTATTATGATATAAAATATCTCTAACAAAATGAAAAGCACCCATCAAATTAGCATGATCGGTTATAGCAACAGCATTCATATTTTGCAGAGCGGTTGCTTTTACTAGTGATGCAACACTTATAGTAGATTGTAACACAGAAAATTGTGTGTGATTATGCAAATGCACAAATTCAGTATCAACGAGTATTTGTTTGTTATCTGAAAGTTCTTTTTTAGAAATAGGTGCTACGATTTTATCACCTATTTGTTGTCTAATTTTTTCAGAAGCCTCTTTAAGATTAATGTGTTTTAATCCTATCAGTTGAATTTCTCTTGGATTTTTAAGCTGAAAATCCTCAAAATATTCTTGTTCTACTTGAAGTTGTTGTTTTGTAAAAATCTCCGTTCTGATTAATTCAAAAAAACATCTTGCGGTTGCATCGACATCTGCAGTAGCATTATGTGCCTCTGCAAATGGTTTGTTAAATAAAAATTGATGCAATTCGGTTAAAGTTGGCAATTTAAATTTTCCACCTCTTCCGCCTGGAAGTTTTAATAATGAAGCTGTAATTTCTGTACACGTGTCTAAAACAGGTATTGTACTCATTGGGCTTTCGATTCCTAATCGATGAAATTCGCAACTCATAATATTGATATCAAAACCTAAATTTTGACCTACAATAAACTTTGTTTTAGAAAAAGCTTCGTTGAATTTTTGTAAAACAACCAATAAAGGTATTCCTTCTTTTTGAGCCAATTCCGTCGAAATACCGTGAATTCGCTCTGCATCAAAAGGAATATTAAAACCATCTGGTTGAACCAAATAATCTTGATGCTCAATAAGCTTACCCATATCATCATGAAGTTGCCAAGCTATCTGAACACATCTTGGCCAGTTGTTGATATCGGTAATTGGAGCGTCCCAACGTTTTGGTAATCCTGTGGTTTCGGTATCGAATATTAAGTACATTTTTCTAAACTATTGATTTTTTTTCTCCAAAAAAATAAAAAATTTGATGGATTTGATAGTTCTCAAAATTACATTTTCGAAGTATAGAAATCAATTTAAGTTATTAACAAAAAACCATTCAAAAAACTGAATATTCAATTTTTTGAATGGTCTAATATTTGAAAATAATTACTTCTTAAATCAAATTATGATTTAAGACACTAATTAATATCCTCCTCTATTTCCTCCACGGTCATTTCCACCACGGCTGTTTCCACCACCACCATAACCACCACGAGAGTTTCCTCCTCCTCGGTTATCATTGAAGCTTCTTCTTTCTCCTTCTGGTTTTGGTTCTGATTTGTTCACAACAATTGCGCGACCTTGAACAGTTGCACCATTCAATTCTTCTATAGCTTTTAATGCTTCATCATCATTTGTCATTTCAACAAAACCAAATCCTTTACTTCTTCCAGTAAATTTATCAGTAATAATCTTAACAGAATCAACTGTACCGTAAGCCTCAAAAGACTCTCTTAAATCTGCTTCCTCAATACTGAATGGAAGGCTTCCAACAAAAATGTTCATAAGTTGTATTTTATATTATTTCCAACAAATATACTCAATTTATATTCTAATCTACTATGAGTAAGATTAAATCTATCTTAATTTTTTAAAAACAAAAAAACCATTCGTTTCTACAAATGGTTTTTATTAAGTAGTAAAGACGTTTTTTATTACAACTCTGGAGTAACAGGAACTTTATAGAAAACGCCGTTTTGCATATTTACAAACTCATTACCTGTTGATGTTGGATCTATATTTTTTGCATTAAATCTAAATGTACCTGATATTGTAGCACCATCATATTCAGAAACTACTATTTCTCCTACATCGCCTTGTACACCTGTTTGATATTCAAAAACCTCATCTGCAATAGTGGTAACAAAAGAAGCTTTTTTATTGGTACTTGTACCTAAAACGTATCTCGCAAAAGTATTTTCGTTTTTTGGATCAATTGAAGTAGATGGTATTGGGATTTCTAAAACCATTGTTTCTGTTAATGACACGGCTTGAATTTTTAATTTATTTGACCCAAGTATTGCTTTTGCATCTGATCCTTGCCAAAAAATATTATCCTTAACACCTTGAAAAACAGCTTGATTATTAAACCTTACATCTTCTCCGCAAGAAAACAATGTTATTGAAGCTATAAATAAAAAGAGTAATTTTTTCATTTTAAATAAATTTTAGCAACAAAAATAGTTTTTTTAGTTATAAATGCTAAATAAAAACACACAAAATGATGCAAAAAATTGTTGTTTGTTTTTTTAATAATTAATAAATTTGAAATACATTTTTAGAATTAGTTTTTTAAAAAATAATTTGTAACTTTGTCGCCTTAATTAATCGAGGTCGAGTACCTCAAAATTTAATCATTTAGATTATGTCAGTAAAAATTAGATTACAAAGACACGGAAAAAAAGGAAAACCTTTTTACTGGGTTGTAGCGGCAGATGCTCGCTCAAAAAGAGATGGTAAGTACCTAGAAAAAATAGGTACATACAATCCAAACACAAATCCTGCAACTATTGATTTAGATTTGGAAAGTGCTGTAAAATGGTTGCACAATGGTGCTCAACCCACAGATACAGCTCGTGCAATTTTATCTTACAAAGGCGCTTTATTGAAACATCACTTAGATGGTGGAATTCGTAAAGGTGCTTTAACTCAAGAACAAGCTGATGCAAAATTAACAACTTGGTTAGAAGCAAAAGCTGGAAAAGTAGATGCTAAAAAAGAAGGTTTGACTAAAGCACAAGCTGATGTAAAAGCAAAAGCTTTGAAAGCTGAAAAAGTTGCAAACGAAAAAAGAATTGCTACAGCAGCTCAAGAAGAAGTTGAAGCAATCCAAGAAGAAGTTGCTGAAGCACAAGTAGAAGAAGTTGTTGCTGAAGTTGCCGAAACTACAGAAGCAGAAGCTCCAGCTGCAGAAGAAGCAAACGATGACTCGAGCAACAGCGAACAGGCAGAGCAAACTGAAGCTTAATTAATTGCGATAATGCGTAAAGAAGATTGTTTCTACTTAGGCAAAATCGCTAAAAAATTTAGTTTCAAAGGGGAAGTCTTAGCGTATCTAGATACTGACGAACCCGAAATATATGAAAATATGGAATCAGTTTTTGTTGAATTCAACAATAATCTGGTTCCATTTTTTATTGAAAGTAGTTCTTTGCATAAAAATGATTTTCTTAGAATTCGTTTTGAAGATGTAAATAATGAAGAAGAAGCAGACCGTATAATTGGTTGTCCTATATATTTGCCTCTAAAAATGTTACCAAAACTTACAGGTAACAAATTCTATTTTCACGAAGTTATAGGTTTTGAAATCGAAGACAAACGTTTTGGTGTTTTTGGAAAAATTGTTTCTGTAAACGATACTACGGCTCAACCACTTTTTGAAGTTTTTAATGGTGATGTCGAAATTCTTGTTCCGATGATTGATCAGTTTTTGGTTAAAATTGATAGAGAAAACAGAAAAGTCATTATGGATTTGCCGGAAGGTTTGGTAGAAATGTATTTATAAAATGGATTTTTAGAACGCTACGCTTTTTAGATTATTAGAAACGTCTGCAGCTTTAGAAATTCTAAATAATCTAATATTCTAAAAAGTCTAAATTGTCTAAATTTCAATTCAAACAATTTACTATTCAACAAGATAAATGTGCAATGAAAATTGGCACAGATGCGGTTCTACTTGGTGCTTGGTGTCCTATTGACAATAATCCGTTTTCAGTTTTGGATATTGGTGCAGGTACAGGAATTTTGTCATTGATGCTTGCCCAACGAAGCAATGCAGAACAAATTGATGCCTTAGAAATTGATGAAGAAGCTTATGAACAATGTGTTGAGAATTTTGAAAACTCACCTTGGTCAGATAGCCTTTTTTGTTTTCATGCAGGTTTGGATGAATTTGTTGATGAACCAGAAGATCAATATGATATTATTATTTCTAATCCACCTTTTTATTCAGAAGATTTTAAAACTGAAAATTCACAACGAGATTTAGCACGTTTTCAAGAAGCGTTGCCTTTTGAAGATTTGATTGAAGCCGCAGATTTATTATTGACAGAAAACGGCGTTTTTGCTGTGATTATTCCTTATAAAGAAGAAAAAAAATTCATTGATTTGTGTGCCGAAGTAGAGCTTTATCCTGTAAAAGTTACTCGAGTAAAAGGTTCACACACTTCACCAATTGTTAGAAGTTTACTCACTTTTAGGCGATATGAACTTTCTGTTTTAAATGCTGATGAATTGGTTATTGAAATCAATCGTCACGAATATACTGATGAATATATTGAATTGACGAAGGAGTTTTATTTGAAGATGTAGCTCTAGCCCAGATTGCTTCGCCAGTTCGCTATGCTCGTGTGTAGCGGCATCCTTTATATACCAGACAGGTTATTAATAACCTGTCTGGTATATAAAGATAGAGTGGATAGCTGGAGATTGCTTCAAAAAATAACTTTTGTTCAACAATTTCTCAAATTTGTTTTCTTAACTTTGCAAACGTTTTCGTAAAAAATTAAAATTAATGAGATTGCTTCGTGCCTCGCAATGACAAAAATATGAAACCAGATTTATTTCAAGCTCCGGATTATTACAATTTAGACGATTTATTAACAGACGAGCATAAATTAGTGCGCGATTCTGCTCGTGCTTGGGTGAAACGTGAAGTGTCGCCAATAATTGAAGACTACGCACAACGTGCTGAATTTCCGAAACAAATTATAAAAGGTTTGGGTGAAATTGGTGGTTTTGGACCTTATATTCCTGAAGAATATGGTGGTGCAGGATTGGACCAAATTTCATATGGATTGATTATGCAAGAAATTGAAAGAGGTGATTCGGGCGTTCGTTCAACATCATCAGTTCAATCTTCTTTGGTGATGTATCCAATTTGGAAATATGGTAACGAGGAACAACGTATGAAATATTTGCCAAAATTAGCAACCGGTGAATTTATGGGTTGCTTTGGATTGACAGAACCAAATTATGGTTCTGATCCTGGAAGTATGATTACCAATTATAAAGATATGGGTGACCATTATTTATTAAACGGTGCAAAAATGTGGATTTCGAATGCTCCGTTTGCTGATATTGCTGTGGTTTGGGCAAAAAATGAAGAAGGAAGAATTCACGGACTCATTGTAGAACGCGGTATGGAAGGTTTTACAACTCCAGAAACACATAATAAATGGTCGTTGCGCGCATCGTCTACTGGAGAATTGATTTTTGACAATGTAAAAGTGCCAAAAGCTAATTTATTACCAAATAAATCTGGTCTTGGCGCGCCACTTGGTTGTTTAGATTCTGCTCGATACGGTATCGCATGGGGTGCAATTGGTGCTGCAATGGATTGTTATGATACTGCTTTGCGTTATGCTAAAGAAAGAATACAATTTGACAAGCCTATTGCCGGAACTCAATTACAACAAAAGAAATTGGCCGAAATGATTACCGAAATCACTAAAGCACAATTGCTAACTTGGCGTTTGGGAGTTTTAAGAAACGAAGGTAGAGCTACAACTGCACAAATTTCGATGGCAAAAAGAAACAACGTTGATATGGCAATTCATATTGCTCGTGAAGCACGACAAATTCTTGGCGGAATGGGCATTACTGGCGAATATTCTATCATGCGTCACAGTATGAACTTAGAATCTGTAATTACATATGAAGGCACACACGATATTCACTTATTGATAACTGGTTTGGATATTACTGGTATTCCTGCATTTAAATAAAATATAAAATAATTTATTATATCAATTATGCTTCTCATTTTTTTGGGAAGCATTTTTTATTAATAAAATTTAAACAATTTCTACCGTAAAAATTTTATTGTTTACCTCATTCTTTTTTTAATACTTTTAAAAATAATTTTATTTACATTTCTTAAATTTTGAATTAGTATTGAATATCAACTTTTAGGAAACAGTTATTTTGTTTTTTTAATCAAAAAAAAATCAGAAGATAAAAAAATGAATTCTAAAAGGCAATCCATAGTAATTAATGTTTTAGGTTGTTTGGCATTTTTGTGTGTTCCAATTTTAACATCGCCTGATTTTGATACTGATTTAACTTTTTTAAAAGTTGGAATGTTTCAAAAATCATTTCTTAATTATTGTTTACTGTTGCTCTTTTTCTTTGTTAATTACTCTTTTTTGTTGCCAAAGTTTTATTATCAAAACAAGAAGATTTTATATTTTACTTTAGTATTTTTTGTCTTTTTGATTATTATTTTTCTTCCTAATTTATTACCTATTAATGCATTGCATCCTACTGGTGAAATGTTGCCAAATGATTTAAAACCATTTCCAAAATCAAATGGATTTCGTCGCCATTTGTTTGATTTTTTCAATACAATTCCGTTTTTATTAATTTTAGCATTATCGTTTTTTTTACGATTGAATTCACAATTAAAAGAAATAAAAAGCGAAAAACTCAAAGCAGAAGTGTCTTATTTGAAAGCACAAATAAATCCACATTTTTTATTCAATACGCTAAATAGTTTGTATGCGTTAACCGTAATAAAATCAGACGAAGCACCAAATGCAGTTTTGAAATTATCGGGAATGATGCGTTATGTAGTAACCGAAAGTTCGCAAGAATTTGTACCACTTTCCAAAGAAATTGAGTACATAAACGATTACATTGCATTGCAAAAATTGCGAATGGATGAAGCTGTGAATTTTTCATTTTCTTTTATTGGCGATGCAACTGGAAAAGCAATTGCGCCATTAATTTTAATTCCGTTTATAGAAAATGCCTTTAAATATGGTTTAAATCCTGATGAAGATTCGGAAATTAATATCCAAATTACTATTGTTGATTCAAATCTAACTTTGATTTCAAAAAACAAAATGGTAGTTGATGAAATTGCAGATGATTTGAAAACCGAAACAGGAATTGAAAACACCAAAAAAAGATTGGAAATTATTTATCTTAACAAACACATATTGGATATTTCTGAAAAAGAATCTGTTTACACCATAAGTTTGACTATTAATTTAGCTTAAAATCTACACAAATGATTACCGCAATTGCCATTGACGACGAACCGCTTGGGCTAAAAATAATTTCGCATTACTGCGATCAAATTGATTTTATTACGCTAGATAAAACCTTCACACAACAAAGTGAAGCGCTAAAACATTTGCGAAAATATCCTGTAGATTTAATTTTTTTAGACATTCAAATGCCAAACAAAAACGGTATTGATTTTTACAAAATGCTCGATAACGATACGATGGTTATTTTCACAACAGCACATAGTCAATATGCTGTAGAAGGTTTCAATGTCAATGCGACCGATTATTTACTAAAACCGTTTTCAGCCGAACGCTTTATGACTGCAATTCAAAAAGCTAGAAATGAGTATGAATTTAGAAAAAATCTATCGGTTCAAACACATTTAATGATTCGTGCAGATTACAAATTAAACCGAATTGAGTTTGATGAAATACTACTAATTGAAGGTTTAGACGATTATGTTCAGATACATTTATCCAATAAAACCAAAATTGTAGCTCGATTATCAATGAAAGTAATTCTAGAGAAACTACCCGAGAAAGATTTTATTCGCGTGCATCGTTCGTACATTATTCCGTTAAAAAAAGTAAAATCCATTCAAAATAAAACCATCCAAATTGAAGAATTTTTAATTCCAATTGGCGAAACTTATAAAGACGGGATTTTAAAAAAATTTAGTTAACCGCTGATTTTTATATATTTACCTACTTTCTTTATAAGATATCCAAATGTTTTTTATTTTTATTAATAATTCAATACAAAAAAGAGATGAATAAAAGAGATTTTTTGAAATTATCAGGACTCGCTGGTGTAGCATCAGTGATACCAACAAATGTTTTTTCGAGCGAAAAAACAGAAAAAGATCCTGTAACCGTTTGTACTTTGATTCCGTCCGAAACCGCTGGTCCTTTTCCATTAGATTTGACAGAAAATGCTTTCTATTTTAGACAAGATATAAGAGAAAACAAAACAGGTGTGCCTTTTAAATTAAAATTAAAAATAAACGGAATTGGTAATTGTGGCGTGATGCAAAACGTAAGAGTCAATATTTGGCATTGTAGTAAAGACGGTTTGTATTCTGGATACAGTAACAATATGAATGCAGGACAAGCTGGATTAACATATCTGCGTGGATATCAGTATACAGATGCCAATGGCGAGGTAGAGTTTCTAACAATTTTTCCAGGTTGGTATAATGGTAGAATTTGTCATATACATTTTCAAGTTCATGTTAGTAGTGCCTACTCTGCAGTATCACAATTGACTTTTAATGTAGCCGAAAAAAATGCCATTTACACAGCAAATTCAGCTTTATACCCTCAAGGCATTGATCCTACAGCTATTAGTAGCGACAATGTTTTTTTAGACGGATATACTTATCAATTATGCTCCTTAACTCCAAATGCTACAATTGGCGGCTATGAAAGTTATTTAGAAGTAGGTGTTCAAGGTAACGGAACTCTTGGTGTTGGGCATTATGAATCTGAAAATGCGAAGCAATTTATATTGGGCCAAAACTATCCAAAT
>JAYTVI010000047.1:0-7286 GCA_043744095.1 Flavobacterium sp. | reverse complement strand
CTATTTCTGGCGAAATTCCATTTGCTTCATTACCGAAAATAATAATTCCGTTTTGAGGCAATTTTTCTTTATAAATAGTATTACCATCCATAAAAGTTCCAAAAACAGGCAAAGAAGTTGTTTTTAAGAAAGTATTCAAATCGATATAATTAGTCTGAACTCTAGAAATTGAACCCATTGTTGCCTGAATTACTTTAGGATTATAAATATCTACCGTTTCGTTACTACAAACTAATTGTTCGATTCCAAACCAGTCACACAATCTCAAAATGGTACCTAAATTTCCTGGATCTCGAATATCGTCTAGCATTACTATTAATCCTTTATCTTGTATTGGTATATTTTTTGGGATTTTAAAAACGGCCAAACAATTGTTTGGAGCAGTTAAGGCGCTAATTTTTTTTAATTCTGCTGGGCTTATTTCTGTTTTATTGGCAGCATTTACAGCGTCAAATAAAGGTTCTGTTTGATACAAATGTTCCAATTCAAAATCAGACTGTAAGAGTTCTTGAATAACTTTTACACCTTCGGCAAGAAACATTTTATGCTCATTTCTATATTTTTTTTGCTGCAAACTCGTTATTAGCTTGATTTGGTTTTTACTAACCATAGAAATAATGTACTTTTGAATTAAATATTTCACAACACTTGAGAAACACAGTTACAAAAATATCATTATTTATTCTAATCGGAATCATTTTCGCTGCCTGTAATACACTCAAAAGAGTTCCAAACGGAAAAAAACTATTGACCAAGAACGATATTGAGGTAAATAACAAGAAAGAAAAAGCCGAAAATATAGAAGCACTTCTATATCAAAAACGAAATACGTCTATTCTTGGCTATCGGTTTAGATTAAATTTATATAATCTTGCCAAACTTAAACATGATTCTATTTATAAAGCAAAGTTTGTACATCATCCCGAAAAATATAGACGAAAATCAAAATGGCTTTCTGCCAAACAAGTTAACCGATTGGGCGAATCGTTTTGGTATGCCGGAATTCACGATTTTTTGAGAGATACAGGAGAACCACCTTCTATTATTGATACTAAAAGCACTGAAAAATCAGCTAAAAGATTGCAATCATATTATTTTAACAAAGGTTTTTTTAATACAAAAGCTACTTTTAAAATAGATTCTATCCAACCCAAAAAAGCAAAAATTAAATATACGGTAACTACCGGAAATCCTTTTATTATAGATACACTTAGCAGAAAAATTCTTTCACCTGTTTTAGATTCGTTGTATTTGACTACGATTCAAAACAAACGAATTATTTCTGGAAAACAATATCAAACCGAAGATTTTGAAGCTGAAAGAAATAGAATTACAACTCACTTTAGAAACAATGGTGTTTTTAATTTTCAATCCAACAACATAAGTTTTGATATAGACACCATTCAAACAAAACAAAAAGTAAATGTTGAATTGAATATTGGTGATTATAATTATTTTGA
This sequence comes from Flavobacterium sp., assembly GCA_043744095.1. Taxonomy (GTDB): domain Bacteria; phylum Bacteroidota; class Bacteroidia; order Flavobacteriales; family Flavobacteriaceae; genus Flavobacterium. Next base: position 5,826 of record JAYTVI010000047.1, on the reverse strand, counting down.
AGGCGACTCAACCAAAACAATTCCTTTTAAAATTTATAAAATTAGTGAAGTAAATATTTACACCGAATACAATCAGAATAAAACCGAAACGGTAAAAAAAGACAGTATGAAAACGGTGTTTAAAAATTTTAATTTATATAGTTTCAAAAAATTAAAATACAAACCAAAAGCCATTACAGATGCCGTTTTTATTACCAAAGGAAGTGTTTTTGCTGACAATAAAACTAATTTAACAACTCGGTATTTGAATAATTTAAAAATTTTTAATTATCCAACTATTCAATATGTTATAAACACAAAAGACACAGTTAATAACTCTTTAATTGCAAATATATTTTTAACACCAAGAAAAAAATATAGTTATATCAGTTCCATAGATTTTACTCATTCTGACATTCAAGATTTTGGTATTTCAGGAAATGTAGCCATAGCTATTAGAAATGTTTTTAATGGTGCTGAAACATTTGAAATTGGAGCAAGAGGAAATATTGGTTCTTCAAAAGCATTTGCAAATCCTAACGATCAATTTTTTAATGTTTTAGAATATGGATTGGATTTAAAACTAAATTTTACGAGAATTTTTATGTTTTTTAATACCGATAAAATCATTCCAAAAAGCATGATTCCTTCTACATCAATAAGTATGGGTTATGGTAAACAAAGAAATATTGGTTTAGACAAAGAAAACTTTACAGGAGCAATGATTTATAATTGGACACCAAAAATAAACACCAATGCTCGTTTTAATCTTTTTGACATTCAGTATGTTAAAAACTTAAATACCCCAAATTATTTTAAAATTTATACCTCATCCTATAACACTTTGAATATTTTGGCGCATCAATATAATGCCAATTCAAATTACTTTAATGAAAGTGGCGATTTGATAATAGAACAGTCTACCAATGCATTCTTAAATGATGTTTTGGGTGCAAATCCTACAATTTTTCCTAAAGAAGCAGACAAGAAAATCATTAACAGTATCAATGAAAGAAAAAATAGATTAACCGAAAATAATTTGATTTTTGCTTCTAGTTTTACTTTTGCAAAAACTACAAAAACAGATATTAAACACGAGGATTATTATACTTTTAAAACAAAAATAGAATCTGCTGGGAATTTTCTTTCTCTATTAGCAAATGCTTCCAAAAAATTAAAAAATCAAAATGGCACTAATTCAATTTTTGAACTAGAATATTCTCAATACATAAAAGGAGAGATAGAATTTATAAAACATTGGGATTTAGGATTCAAAAAAATATTAGCATTAAGAGGTTTTACAGGAATTGCAATTCCATACGGAAACTCTAAAAGTGTTCCTTTTTCTCGAAGTTATTTTGCTGGTGGATCAAATGATATTAGAGCGTGGCAGTCGTATGCTATTGGTCCAGGAAGAACAGCTGCGTTTAATGATTTTAACGAAGCCAATTTCAAAATTACAGTCAGTTCAGAATTTAGATTTAATGTTTTTGGTCAACTTAATGGTGCATTGTTTGTAGACGCTGGAAATATTTGGAATGTTTTAGACAATGTCAATGACGAAAAAGCAGTATTTAGTGGCATCAAATCATTAAAAGATGCCGCAGTTGGTTCTGGTTTCGGATTTAGATATGATTTTAATTTCTTTGTTTTTAGATTAGACTTAGGGTTTAAGACCTATAATCCAGCTGATGTATCTAACAAAAAATGGTTCCGTGATTATAATTTTAACAATTCTGTTATAAATATTGGAATAAATTATCCGTTCTAAATTTATAAATTATTAAATTTGTTATCTTAAATTTAAATTCAAATAAAAATGAGTCACAATATCAAACCCGGAGTTGCAACAGGCGATCAAGTTCAAGAAATTTTTAGATATGCAAAAGAAAAAGCATTTGCTCTTCCTGCGGTAAACGTTATTGGATCAAGTTCTATAAATGGTGTACTTGAAACAGCTGCAAAGTTAAAAGCACCGGTTATCATTCAATTTTCTAATGGTGGTGCTATTTTTAATGCAGGAAAAGGAATGTCTAACGAAAACCAAAAAGCAGCCATCGCTGGCGGAATTGCAGGAGCAAAACACGTTCATGCTTTAGCAGAAGCTTACGGCGCAACTGTTATATTGCATACCGATCACTGTGCAAAAAATTTATTGCCTTGGCTTGACGGATTATTAGATGCGAGCGAAAAATATTTTGCAGAAACAGGAAAACCACTATATTCTTCTCATATGATTGATTTATCAGAAGAACCACTTCACGAAAATATCGAAATTTGTTCTAAATATTTGGCTAGAATGAGCAAAATGGGAATGACTTTAGAAATCGAATTAGGAATTACTGGTGGTGAAGAAGATGGCGTTGATAATTCTGACGTAGACAGTTCAAAATTATATACACAACCTTCTGAAGTTTCATATGCTTACGAAGAATTATTAAAAGTAAGTCCTAGATTTACAATCGCAGCTTCATTTGGAAACGTTCACGGAGTTTACAAACCAGGAAATGTAAAATTGACACCTATTATCTTAAAAAATTCTCAAGATTATGTGCAAAACAAATTTAAAACAGGTCATAATCCAGTAGATTTTGTTTTTCATGGTGGTTCTGGTTCTACATTAGCAGAAATTAGAGAAGGTATTAGTTATGGTGTTATAAAAATGAACATCGATACCGATTTACAATTTGCTTATACAGAAGGCATAAGAGATTATATGATCAATCACATTGATTATTTAAGAACACAAATAGGCAATCCTACTGGTGCTGATGCACCAAACAAAAAATATTATGATCCAAGAAGATGGATTCGAGAAGGTGAGGTTACTTTCATAAGTAGATTAGAAGAAGCATTCGCAGATTTAAACAATGTAAACACTTTATAAAATTGCAAATTACGAATTACGATATCATCATAATTCATAATTTATAATTCATATTTCATAATTATTAACTATGGCTTGGTTTAAAAGAACAGAAAAAGGTATTACAACTGCTACAGAAGACAAAAAAGATGTCCCAAAAGGATTGTGGTATAAATCTCCTACCGGAAAAATTATCGATGCTGATGAACTAGAACGCAATCTATGGGTAAGTCCAGAAGATGATTTTCATGTTAGGATTGGTAGTGCCGAATATTTTGAAATCTTGTTTGATAACAACGAATTCAAAGAACTCGACAAAAATATGACTTCAAAAGATCCGTTGCATTTTGAAGACACAAAAAAATATGCCGACCGTTTGAAAGATGTTATGGCAAAAACCAATTTGAAAGATGCTGTAAGAACTGGTGTCGGAAAATCAAAAGGCAAAGATTTGGTTGTTTGTTGTATGGATTTTGCATTTATTGGCGGATCAATGGGTGCCGTTGTGGGCGAAAAAATTGCACGTGGTATTGATTATTCTATCAAAAACAGCGTTCCGTTTGTAATGATTTCAAAATCTGGTGGTGCACGTATGATGGAAGCAGCTTATTCGTTGATGCAATTAGCAAAAACCTCAGCAAAACTAGCGCAACTTGCCGAAGCAAAAATACCTTACATTTCATTATGTACAGACCCAACAACAGGAGGTACAACCGCATCTTATGCTATGCTTGGTGATGTAAACATCTCTGAACCTGGAGCTTTAATAGGATTTGCAGGACCAAGAGTTGTAAAAGACACAACCGGAAAAGAATTGCCAGAAGGATTTCAAACCGCAGAATTTGTTTTAGAACATGGGTTTCTCGATTTTATAACACCTCGAAAAGAACTCAAAGACAAAATCAATCTCTTTATAGATTTGATACAAAATAAAGATATTAGATAAAAATAAAAAGGCACATTCATAATTAAATAACTATTTGTATATCAGATAATTAATTCGTATATTTAAACAAACAAACCCCGAATTTGCTTTGAAAGGCTCAAAAACGGGGTTTTTATTTAAATGTGAATGAGCAAATTACAAAGAATTTCGAACTTTACACAACAATTTTCATTTTTTAATATCAATGAAAATTTTGATTCTTTTTACAGTCAATTTTTAGTTACAGATTTAGGAAAAATACACCAAAGTTTTCCATTTGAAGAGTTGACCAAGACTTTTAAAATCAAGGAGTGTACCAAAGGTGCTATTAGCTATTTCAGTCCCAAAGGCAAATTGGGTTTGATGATTCTTAAAAATTATATGGGTTGTTCTGACAAAAGACTTATAGAACAACTTAACGGCAATATTAACTTTCAGTTTTTTTGTGACATCGTTATTCCATTTGACAGACCGATAACCAATTATAAAATTGTAAGCCAAATTAGATGCGAACTCTCTAAAGGATTAAAAATAAGAGAAGCTCAAAGCGTTTTAGCTAAAGCTTGGTTGCCCTATATGCAAGATTTAGACAAGATGCTTGTAGATGCTACTTGTTATGAGAGTGAGGTTCGTTATCCGACTAATCAAAAATTACTTTGGGAAGCGGTTCATTGGAGTTATAAACAGCTCGTTATTCATTGCAAGTGTTTAAAAATAAAACTCCCTCGAACAAAATACTTAGATTGGTGCAAACGCTATAACGGGTATGCTAGAAAGCGCAAAAAGCTGGTTAAAGACCGTCAAAAAACTACTCGAGGCTTACTTAAATTATTATATAAATTAAACGCCGAATTATCTAAAATAGAACAAGAACATAACTTTACAAAGACCAAAAAGTATCAAAATGCACGTGCAATTATCAAAAAAATCTATCAACAACAAAGAGCTATTTTTGTAACAGGAAAATCAGTACCTGATAGAATTGTGAGTATTGGCAAAAGTTATCTGCGCCCGATTGTTCGTGGCAAAGAAGTCAAGCAAGTAGAATTTGGAGCCAAAGTAAATAAAATTCAAATAAATGGAATAAACTTTATTGAGCATCTTGAGTTCAGAGCTTTTAATGAAGGGACACGGTTAGTAAACAGCATATTAACAGCCCAGGGATTGACCAAAACCAAACTCAAAATGGTGGGTGCAGATGCTATTTATGCCACCAACAAAAACAGAAAATTTGCCACCTCAAAATCCATACAAACCGATTTTGTTAGAAAAGGTCGAGCCTCAAAGCACGAAGATGAGCGTAAAATTTTAGCAAAAGCAATCAAAAAGGAAAGAGCTACCAGATTAGAGGGAAGTTTTGGCAACGAAAAAGAACATTACAATCTTCGAAAAATCAAAGCCAAAACTAAAGCAACTGAAACTCTTTGGATTTTCTTTGGTATACACACAGCAAACGCACTAGAAATCGGTAGAAGAATCAATAATCAGACACAAAAACAAGCAGCCTAAAAAAAAAATTAAATTTCTAAGAGGAACGTGTGCCTTGTTAAAACTAAAAACTAACTTTTTAAAGAAATCACTCATAAAAAAATAAAAAATCCCCATCTAAAAGTGAATTTTTAATGGAGATTTTATATCAAACCTAGTTTCGTGGGGCTTATTCTGAATGTGCCTAAAAAAACTCCGTTTCATTTTTGAAACGGAGTTTTACTTATCACAAATAATTATCTCTTAATCACCCGCATTGTTTTGACATTATCACCTTGAGAAACTACTATGTTATAGACACCCGCAGGAAATGTACTCCCTATTTCTTGTGTGCCAATTTCTGTTGCTAACACTTCTTGAGAATCTATTAACCGTCCTATCATATCATATGTTTTTACAAACACTATTTGATCACTTGATGTATTAATCTCTAGTTTGAATGCTGTAGCAAAAGGATTTGGATAAGCAATTGCTTCAAAAATAGTATTTGCAATATTACTTAATCTACCACCAGGATTTGAGTTTGTCTGAACTTGACATACACTACCATAAACTGGATTTCCTAATG
>JAYTVI010000046.1:0-7305 GCA_043744095.1 Flavobacterium sp. | reverse complement strand
AATATCCTTCTTTAATAAACCGATCACAAAGATGCGAGCCTAAAAATCCTGCCGCACCAGTAATTAATATTTTTTTCATATGTTTAAATTTTATTTTTTAGCTGTAACACATATGTTATCTCTTTTTTATCATTGGTGTTTGCTTACGCAAATTTGTTGTTAATGTCGATTTCATAAGTAGTTTTTTTATTCTTTTTTTGAGACAACTATCAGATTATCAGCGTTAAAAAGACAATAAAAGATGGTGAAAAACACAATTCCTCTTTGTCTCGATAAAAATGACTCTGTCAAAAATAAACTTATCATTAGAACTGCAAAAGAAATATGCATAAAATCTTTCTTTTTTATAGCATTTTTTATATTTATGACTACCATTAGTACTAAAAGCACCAATCCGAAGATGCCAATTTCTGCAAAAATCTGTATATATTCGTTATGAAAGTTTTTGTTACCGTAACCATCATACAAATTATGCTCAATTTGTTTTTCTTCAATTTTTTTGTCGGTAGCATTCAATCCATAGCCTGTAAAAAAAATAGCATCTTCAAATAACATTTCTTTAAAAATTCTTATTTGATACACCCTAAATGCTGTTCCGGGAAAATAATAATTGGCATTAAATTTTTCTTGGTTCCAAGCTTGTTTGACACTCACATTATACACTTTTCCCGTCGAAGTACTCATCTCTTTATTAATGGTGTTGTCTTCTAGATTAGATTGAAATTCTATCAAAAACCTTTCTTTTATTTTCGTAGAAAAAACAAGTATGGTTAGTAAACAAAATAGTATTCCGATGGCGATTGTTTTTCTTTTTATTTGAGCTTTATAATATCTCAAAAAATAAAGAATCAATAAACCAAAAAAAACTATAATGATGTTTTTTGAAGATAATAATATTAAAAAAATAGTCAAAATAGCGATGATGATTTTACTTAAAACTGCACTTCGATTTCTAGTTATAAAATAAAATATTGCAACAGATACATACACCGAAACGTGAATGGCGTTTACATCTTCGGTTACCAATTCGTGATAAAAAAAAACGCCCGAGTTATGAGAAAAACTATATCTAATAACCGCTTTTACTAAGCAAAACAAAGTGTAAACTACAATTCCTAAACTGTAAATCTGTAGTGATTTTTCTTTTTGAGTCTTTGTTAAACCAGAAAAAAGGCAGAAGCATAAAGGAATTAATAACAACGGAAGTCCTTTGGAAATTGCTTTTATCGAATCTGAACTGTTTATTGACCAAAGTATAGAAAGCGCCATTAAACCAAATAACAGCATTGGTAGCAGTAAGTTTGTCTCTGTTTTAAAGTTTTCTTTTTTGAATGTATAGAGTGTGATTCCAACCAATAAAGCAAGGGAAATGCTGTTTAGAGCATATAACAAAGGGATGCAAAGCAGTACTAATACAACACCAATAATAGAAGGGTTTTTGCTACTTTCTGTTTTTAGGTTTAGCAAAACATTCTTCAAATAATTGTAAGTATTCTCCATTTATTTTCTCCCAATTAAATTCGTTAACAATGGCATTGTAGTTGTTTTCTACCATTGGCAAGTTATTACTTTTTTTTATGGTTTTCAAAATGTTTTTTACTTCTTCTGGATTTGAGAAAAAATAGGCGTTTTCTTTTAATACTCCTTTGTTAAAATCATTATTGTGTGCAATAACTAAAGCGTTTGATGCCATTGCTTCTAGCAAAGATGGATTTGTGCCTCCAACAGAATGTCCGTGAAAATATAAATTTGAGAAATAACGCAAATTATTTAAATGTTCTAGATTATATATACCGCCAATGAAGCGAATGTTTGAAAAATATTTGAACTTGTTCTTAAGATATTCACCATATTTAGTATTATGGTTTCCTATAACGAGAATTGTGGTTTTTTCTTCTTGAAGCGAAACACCTTCTAGCACCATATCTAGATTGTTTTCGGGTTCAAAACGAGCCATTATCATATTATATTCGCCATTAACCACATCATAATTTTTGATGATTTCCTGATTCGGATTACTGAATGGATAAGCGCCATAAGCAATATAAGTCGATTGCTTTTTGTAACGTTCTTGTAGAAATTTTTTGATTCCTAAAGAATCTGAAACCAGATAATCACTATTTACAGCGGCTAATCTTTCGGCAAATTTTAGAAATTGTTGTACTGGTTTTGAATATTTTGTACGTTTCCATTCTAGACCATCCATATTGGTGATAATGATGGGCTTTTTTGGTAATAGAAAAAACCATATCGAATTGCTGGTATATCCTAATTGTAGGATAATATCAAAATTTCTTTTTCTAGAATCAACAATACAATTAAAATCATAAATAAACTGACCAAAAGTGCCCAATTTGTGCTCTGGATCATTTTGATGAATAATATTTACGCCATGAAAAGTTTTTTCTTGATAAGGATGATTGTGCGAGTTATAGACATAAACTTCGTTCCCTTGTTCAACTAAATATACCGAAAAAAATTCGGCAAATTGCTCAAATCCTCCGTAATAATTGGGTACACCACGAGTTCCTAATATGGCTATTTTCATTGCATTTTCTTTTTCGAGTGCAAAAATAGGAATTTTTGTGAAGTAAAATAAAACTATTTGTTTTTTATAAAGTTATAAGTATTTGTGATTATAACCGTTTTGAAATCGCTTTTTTAAAATTATTTGCTGCAACATTCCAATTATAATTTTCTTTTATAAATTCTCTTTTTTCTACAACATTTTTATCTTCAAGACCTATTTTAATTTTTTCGCTTAAATCATAAGGATTAAACGGATTAAATAAACAATCTCCTAAAAATTGAAAATCAGACATAGCGGTTGTATTGGAACAAATTGTTGGTACATTTGCCGCTATAGATTCTAAAGGCGGAATACCAAATCCTTCTGCAATTGATGGATAAATAGAAATATTTGATCCTCTAACCAACTCCAAAAGATCATTAAAATTTACTTTATTAAGCGTTTTAATTTTATTTTTAATAGCATCGTCAAGACTTTCAAAATAGTCAATATAAGTTTTATTGAGAATTGCCATATCTCCTACAAAAACTAAAGTGTATGTTTTATAATAGTCGTTTTCAACAAAAACTTTCAACAATAAATCGTGATTTTTTCTTGGTTCCCATCGGCTCACATACAAAAAATAGTTTTCAAAATTGTATTTGTTTTTTATTATTTCAATAGCTTCTTTTTTATTGTAATTTTCAAAAAAAACTGGGTCAACTGCATTTGGAGTAATGGCAACATTGGCAATTTTTAAATGTTCTTGAATTTGATTTTTTGAGTATTCAGAAACAGATAATACAATATCTGAATATTTTGCGCTTAACATAAACAACCATTTGTTTACAATTCTATATTTCAACGGAAAATAGGTTGGGAAATCTAGAAACAAAACATCGTGTAGTGTTACAATGTACTTGCATCTTTTTATTGGCGAAACTATATATTGAAAATGTGCATAATCTATTTTGTTTTTTTTTATAAGTCTTGGGATATCAAGCAATAACCTACTATATTTATTGTGTGTTTTATATTGTAAAAAAGTAACATTGTTATGCTCTCCGAAAATTGATTTTAGGTTGTTACTATCACAAGAAGCTAAATAATATTTTATTGTTTTGTCTTTTATTAACTCTAAGTAAAGTCCTTTCAAATAAGTTGTTGTGCCTTGTAAACCACCATCAAAAACATGGCAATCAACAAAAATTTTTGTTTGTTGCATCTTATTGTTCTTGATTTATTTCTTGTATTTGTGAGCTCTTTTTTGTTTTCATTTCGATAAAACAAAACAATAACCCTATCAAAATTGACTTATTATCTAGTTTGTTATAAACACCCATAAACACCCAATTAGAAAAAATTAAAAAAATTCCCGAACCGACTAACAGTAAGTTAATGTTTTGAATTATTGGTATTTGAGATTTTTTTTGCCTAAACAATAAATAGATTGTATACAAATATATCCCTATTCCTAACAAACCTGTTTTTAAAAAAACGGTCATAAAACCATTGTGAAGTATAGAAATATATCTTAATTTCATGTCTCCTAATTGAAGCTCTTGTTTTAGATCTACTTTTGACCCTAATCCTTCACCAAATAAAATTGACAGAATACCACTTCTTGTTACTTGTGTAACAGTTGTAATATTTTCATAGGCTCTATAATTATCGTTAAAATCTTTCCAATCGTTACGGTCAATTTTTGTTTTAAAGGCTTCGCTTGGGGCAATTTTTATTTTATACAACATTTCTTCAATTCCCGGTCCGTTTCTTTTAGGGTTTATATAAAGTATTGTAGAATAGCCAATTAGTACAAAAGCAACAACCGAGGAAACCACAATAATTGATGTTTTGTTAATTTTAAAATAGCCTTTCATTGCAATAAATAAAATCACAAATTGAATAAAATTTGTTCTAGCAAGATACATAAAACTTGAAAATCCTATTATAATGGTTAACAATCTTAACCTTTTTGTAGTAAGACCAATTTCAAATTTATCGTGAAAAAGCAAAATTACTAATGCGTATATTTCAAAATCACTAAAATAGCCTCCAGCTAATCTTAAATCAGCAACAGATCTTGCATTATTAAAAATTATTCCTATTGCTAATGCTCCCAAATGGATAACGGCAATTATAAATCCGGTATAAACTATTGTTTTGAATGTTTGGGTAAAATTGTTTTTGCAAATTTGATATCCTATAAAAAAACCTATAATGGGTTTTGTCATATAAGTAAAATCTCTAAAAATGTAGTACGATTTATACTCTTTAAACAACATTATCACAATAGCAATTGCCAACAATAATATGAAATAGGAAATGTATTGAATGATAGCAAACGAATATGCTTTTTTTAAAGTGAGCAAAAAAACAAAAGCCCAAACTGCAAATGTAAGTTCAAAATTATCAAGGTAACTTACTCCTATACAAAGAAAAAAAAGCAACTGATAGACATAGCTTTTATTTATTGTTATACTCATTTTTTATTTTGTTAGAAATAGACACCTTAATTAAAATTCAAAGATATGGTATTCAAACTCAAATAAAAATTTAGATTGATTATAATATTTGACTTTATTAAATACAATCTTTGATTTTTTCTAGTTGATCATTTTCAATATTATAAACTAAAAGTTCTTCTATTAACTGAAGTCTTTCATTGTGTCTCAAAAACAGTAATTCTCCTTTTTTACCTTTAGAATCTCTGTTGTCCGATTCGTTAAATCCTTCTTTAGAAGTATATTTTTTAAATGGATGCGATAAGTCTTTTCTAACAAAATAAGCATTTACTCCAGCAGAAGAAGTTCCGATAAAATCGTACCCTTTTTTTTCAGCAAGTTCACAAAATGCAGCTAATGAAGCCCCAAAATAAAGTTCAGAATAATGTTCTTTGCTTCTTACAAAATCAGATTTATATGGTACAGTAACTTTATTTGTTGCGCCAAAAGCAGAGTTGTATTCACAAATAACAATTCTAGGGTTTATACTTGTTATACGCTCCCAAACCCAATAATCATTGCCATCTATATCAACACTCAACAACCCAATATCTTTTACTTTTGTATAATTTGTTATTAACTTGTCTATATTTTCTTTTGTAATAAAACTTTTGATGGCTGTTATATCATATTTCCAGTAAATAAAATCTTTTTTTATAAAATCAATGTTTTTGTCGCTTCCATCTATTACAAGTCCTGACCAATTATTGTTTATTAACAAGAAACGAGTATTTGATTCTACATAGGTTTCTACACCAAATTCTACAAATATTTTATTCGGAATTTCTATTTTATTTATAATATACTGAATAATTCCATCTTCGCCTCTTTGCGAAAAAACTTGAAACTCTACCTCATCTAAAGATTTTATATTTTGCTTTTGATTATTTATTCCAGCTAGAATTTTACCGTTTAATAATAATGATTTATGTACATCATAATTTATTTTTTGATAGAATTTTTTATATAATGATTTTATAAAATCTTTCATTTAATTATGTTTTTTATTCCTTATTATATTCGATTTTGGCTTTGGTGAAATAAGGTTTTAAAATTATATAATAAATCGTTATCAAACACACTTCTGTAACTATTAGTAGTAAAAAAACTTGAATAAGTCCAAAATAATGCATCAATAAAGACATTATAACAATATTTAAACACGTTGATAGTATAGTCAATGTTATATACTGTTTATTTTTGTTTAAACTAAAGATCAATTGTTCTAGAGGCAATGTTATACCTGTAAATAATGGAATCAATAAGGCAATATGTAAATAATTTTCTAAAACTGCAAACAGTTGCTTTTCGACTCTAAAAAAATGCAAAATAGCATCTGTAAGAAAGTAAATAATAATTAAAATAAATACCAAAAGTCCGAAATTCAAACCATTAAATTTTTTCCATAAGGTTATTCCTTTTGTGAGGTTTTTGTCTATTTCAAAACAAACATAGCTATAAGAAAATTTAAAAAACATTTGCAAATAGGTTCTTAACAGACCTATTATTTGTTCGATAACTTTGAATTGTCCTGCAATATAATTGCCAGCAAAAAAACCAATAATCATAACAGATGAATAATTTCTGATGGCAAAAAACAATTGCGAAACACAAAAAGAAAAGTCTTTGACAAGCAACTGTTTTATATCTAGAATGGCTGTGTTTTTAAAATTAAATTGATGCTTTTTTAAGATATAAACAACACCAATAAAATTTGCAACAATCGCTCCGATACCTAACCATAAATTTGCATAGATAAAATCAGACTGTTTTTTGACAAACAGAAAAACACCAAAAACATAAATAATTTTAGAAAGAATATTAATAATTGTAATCCATTTAAAATTTTCGACACCTTGAAAAAACCAAGTAGGATTTATAAATTGACCAATAATTATAGAAAAACTAAAAAAAAGTACAATGCCGTTTTTATTAAAATAGGGTACACTTATAACTAGCATAGTGGTAATTAAAAAAACCAGTAGTAGCAAGAAAAATTTTGCAGCATAAATGGTGTTAAAAACTTTTTCTAAAACTTCTGGAGTATCTCTGTTTATTGATACATCTTTTACCCCTATAATATAAGAACTATAATCTACCAAAACTATCAATATATATGCAAATGATTGCCCTAAAGCTATAATACCTAGATTCTCAAGACCACAAGTATAGATAAGGTAAGGTGTTATTAATAATGGACTGATTATATTAACAGCTTGACCAAAACCGTAGATAAAAAAATCTTTTGTTTTCTTTTTTTGTAATAAAGCTATGATTTTTTTTTGCATTAAA
>JAYTVI010000045.1:0-7313 GCA_043744095.1 Flavobacterium sp. | reverse complement strand
TTCAATCCTTCAAAATTGAAATGATTATTTAAAACATTAAACAATGCCTCTTTACTCATATCGGTTGTTGGGCGAACTGGTAAATTTTTTGGTGGAGAAAGTCGTCTTCCTTTGTATTTTCCGGATATGATTCTCACGATTGAAAAAGTATATAATGCTCTAAGTTTTCAGCTTTTGAAAAGGAGTTTTTTACTTCTAAATCACTGGTATCCATTAATGAAACATTTCGTATATATTTAAAAGCAATTTTAAAATAGTTGTCTTCTTCAATAACATTTCCTAAAAATTCAAGTTTAAAACTTTCTGGATTCAAATTCAGTTGCTCTGCTGTAAAAAGGATATAATAGATCAAATCTTCTGGAGTTACATATTCAAAAGTATTGAACAAAAGTAACTTCTGATTTTGAACAACAATTATTTCAAAATGTCCTTCTTTTAAATGTACGAATATTTTTTTTTCGTCTACATTTTTTGATGCAGCAAGTATTTTAGAAACTAAAATTGTAAACGAATGTCTAGAAGTAATTGTGCCATATTTTTCTGTCATAAAATCATTGATAGCTTTATTTGGAATATAAACTGTATTCATTTGATAAGTTGAAATAGTATCAAAAGCAAACGAATCTGTCTCAAAAACTTTATTATTATATTGCAAATAGCTTCCTAAAAAATGCTCGTCAAAAAGAGGAGTTGGTACAAACGTGGCTAAATTATTTTCGTGCAAAACAACGACTTCATCATAGGTATCTTGCAATTCCTTATGTTGTTCGTATGCTTTTGAATACAAATACTCGGTGGTTATGGTTTTTACTGTTGTGTCAAAAGGTATATCTTTAAAACTAAGAATTGACTCATTTAAAGTATCTACACAACAGAAAGACATTCTTTTTTCTGCTACTAGCAAAACAAGTTTTATATATTTTTTTTCGGTAATATTGGCGTTATTTATTAACATAAACGTTTTTTGACTTTAAAATCGTAATGTGACAAATTTACAATTTTATCATAAGAATTATTGTGTGCTTAGCGAAAAACTTTCCTTACTTTGCCATTAGATATTTTCAACAATGAATTCAAGTCATTTTTATAGCATTCTTACCAGAAATTTTCCGTTTCAACCAACTTACAAACAGGATATTTTCTTTAAACAAATTGCAGAATTCATAACCAATTCTAACAATGATGAAATTTTTGTTCTAAAAGGATATGCAGGAACAGGTAAAACAACTGTTATTTCTACAATTGTAAATAATCTAGCAGAAATTAATAAAAAATATGTCTTGCTTGCACCAACAGGAAGAGCTGCCAAAGTAATTGCCAATTATTCGCAAAAACCAGCTTTTACTATTCATAAGAAAATATATTTTCCAAAAAAAAATTCTGGTGGTGGTGTTAGTTTTACTTTGCAACCCAATAAACATAAAAATACTTTTTTTATTGTAGATGAAGCTTCGATGATTTCTGATGTAAATCAAGAAAGCAAGTTGTATGAAAATGGTTCTTTGCTCGATGATTTGATTTCTTATATATATTCTGGTACCAACTGCAAAATGATACTTTTGGGAGATACGGCTCAATTGCCTCCTGTAAATCTAGATATTTCACCAGCTTTAGACATTGATACTTTAAATCTTCATTATAATAAGGAGGTTATACATATAGAACTTGATGAAGTTATGCGTCAAGAAGAGAATTCTGGAATTTTATTCAATGCAACCGAACTTCGAGATTTATTGAAAGATGAATTGTTTGATACTTTCAAATTCAATTTAAATAACTTTAAAGATATTGTACGATTATCTGATGGATATGACATACAAGATGCCATCAATCAAGCTTACAGCAATTATAGTATCGAAGACACCGCTTTTATAGTACGATCAAACAAACGAGCCAATCAATATAACCAACAAATTAGAACCAAAATTTTAGACAAAGAAAGTGAACTTTCTGCAGGTGATTATTTGATGGTAGTCAAAAACAATTACTTCTGGCTAAAAGAAACTGATGAAGCTGGCTTTATTGCCAATGGTGATATTATCGAAGTATTGCAAATATTCAATATCAAAGAGCTATATGGATTTAAATTTGCGAATGTCAAAATAAGAATGGTTGATTATCCCAATCAAAAACCTTTTGAAACCGTTTTATTAATGGATACTATTGTCAGCGAATCACCATCGCTTTCGTATGATGAATCAAATAGATTGTATCAAGAAGTGATGAAAGATTATGAAGGCGAAACCAAATATAAAATGTTTCAGAAAGTAAAAGAGAACGAATATTTTAATGCTTTGCAAGTAAAATTCTCGTATGCTATAACTTGTCATAAAAGCCAAGGCGGACAATGGAACACCGTTTTTGTGGAGCAACCTTACTTGCCCGATGGAATTGATAGAGATTACATTCGCTGGTTATACACAGCAATCACCAGAGCCAAGGATAGATTATATTTGATTGGGTTTAAGGAAGAGAGTTTTGAGGAGTAGTTTGTTAGAAAATGGTTATATTTGGGATTGTCAAACAATATTATTTATTATTGCAAGAGAATTCAAAAACCTAACGCAACAAATGATAAATTTTATCTTTGTTGAATTATGGAAGAAATACAAAAACGATTATCAGAATTTAGAGAAACATTTAATAAAAGAGAATTATGAGTTTTGATAAACCTTTTCATAGAAATTATCGTCCAGTTAAAGAAGTACATAACTCGGGATATAGTGATTGGGCATATATTGTAGACCATAATTATTCACAAAATCCAGAATATTATACACGAGCATTTTTAATAATTCAAGAAGATATAATAAAATTGTTTGAATATGTTGAACCAGCAGATGTTAATAATCCAACTTATTCTTTTAGAATTCACGAATTACTGATAAGAATTTGCATCGAACTCGAAGCAAATTTTAAAGCTATTTTAAGGGAAAATATTTTCAATCCAATTGACAAATATGGAAAACCAAAGTCAGAAAAAAATTGGAATATTGAGGATTTTAAAATTGTCAACAAAACTCATCATCTTGATGATTATTCAATACAATTACCTTTTTGGAAAGGAAACTCAAATATCAGAAGACCATTTTTTGCTTGGAAAAATAATGGCGCTTTAAGTTGGTATCAAGCATACAATCAATCAAAACACGATAGAGTTCACAATTTTGACAAAGCTAATTTTGAAAATCTAATTGATGCGTATTCAGGATTATGTGCTATACTTTCTTCACAGTTTAGAACTGAAGAATTCAAACCAGGCGGAAAAAGTTTAGGCGTAAATACTGATTGTTATTTTGGTGGTGGATTTGGACTTGGAAATTTCTTAATAGTCGATTTTCCTGACGATTGGAAAGACGAAGAACTTTATGAATTTGATTGGTCAAAACTTATAAATGAATCAACGCGTTTTGGAAAAATAGATTATGACAAAATATAAACACTTCTGCCAACAGCCGTTTCAAGAAAATGCTGGTTCACGGTAATTTGAACTTTCTTTTCCTTAACTTAGTTTTTTCCTAGCGGAAAAAACGCTGTTTCAAAGTCGCAGCTTCTTGAAGCGGCGAAACGTTAGCAGTTATTTAACACGAAAACGTATAAAATAGACGAATATTTGAAAAAAATAGTACCCAATTTAATTAGAATAAATTCAGAATTCACTTCATCGGAAGCAGAAGATTTATTTTTATGGCGATGCAACAGAACCATAAAAGAAGGATATTCATTTTCAATAAATGACTTTAATTGCTATTGCGGCTTATTAATTAAAAGAAGAGGAATAGAAAATTTGCCTGAAAAAATTGTAAACTATATTCTGAAAGACGGAAAAATCAAATGTGAAATCAAATATGAACTAATTCGTCTAAAAATTTTGGACAAATGCGAAATAAGTCAAGAAGAACAATTTTTTTTTAATACTAAACGGAGAACTTTAGTAGATAAACGTAAAGAAATTATTATAAAAGAAATTGCTCGAACAAATATTAAAGGAAAAATATTAAATGAAATTAATTACAAAAATTCTGACTACTACAGAGAATTACTAAATCTAACTAGTCAATTTGTTGATATAACAATATTAGACTACTTCATTCCAATTGTCTTAACTTATGAAAGGTTAGTTCATATTTTTATCAAACACGTTGAAGAAACGAAATTTGCTGACGGACAATTTAAAAACAGAACATTTTTCGATTATAAAAGTTCTGAAATTTGGACATTAATAAAAACCATAATAAAGATTGATGAAGAAAACATAAAAGAACATTTCATTGAAAATGCAGTAAATAGAGATTTAGGACAATCCCGATAGCGCGGATTTGCAATCCGTGCCCACAATTTTATAATAAAAACAAAATATTTTCATTACCCAGCTCCGCAAAGTATTCATATAAAACGCTACGCAAATGTCTCCTGACTTTGCGTTTTTTTTATTTTATTAATCATTGGTTACAAAGCTTTTATCGCATCAATGTTTTGAAAAGATAACGAATTATTTCAATATCATTAAGAGATTTTTTTTAGAATTTTGCAAATAATCAATAGAAAATTATTTGGAAATTTGATAACTTTATAGTTAACTTTGCTAAATGAAAGTAGAAAGGCAAATTATATTTTACGAATCCTATTTTCAAGATTTTTTCTTGGAACAGAATAGTAAAGTTAGAGAAAAAATTGCTTATGTTTTCAGAGTAATCAATAGCGTTCAGAACATTCCAACAAAATTTTTAAAACATCTTGATGGAACTGATGGTCTTTATGAAATAAGGGTTGAATTTGAAAGTAACATCTACAGAATTTTTTGTTGCTTTGATAAAGGGAATTTAGTTGTGCTTTTTAATGCATTTCAGAAAAAAACACAAAAAACACCTAAAAACGAAATTGAATTAGCAATAAAACTCAAAAACGAATATTTTAATTCAAAAACATAGAGAAAATGAATAAAAATGAAAAAATAAAAAACGCCAAAAACTTTGAAGAGTTATTAGATATTGAATATGGTGTAATTGGTAACGAAAAAAGAGACGATTTTGAAAAAAAAGCGCAATATTTTATTATTAGTGAGACTTTAAAAGATGCTCGTCACGAAGCAAAAATGACTCAAGAACAACTTGCTACAAAAGTGGGCACTAAAAAAAGTTACATTTCTAGACTCGAAAACGGAAAATGTGATATTCAATTATCAACATTATATAGAATATTTGAATTTGGACTTGGTAAAAAGATAAATTTATTAATTGGATAAAGTTTCAACCTCGTAAAATCTTCCCACAAAACGCTCCGCAAATCTTTACTGACTTTGCGTTTAATATTACAAAAACAAATAATTTTCATTAGCTTTGATACTATCAAATGATACTATCAATGAAACCGCCTTACGAAATAACAACAACAATTTTAAAGCTAATTAGCTCTATTTCAGAAAAAATAGGGCAAGTAAATGCAGTTTATTTAGTAAAGCAATCAACTCAATTACGCAAGCAAAATAGAATCAAAACAATTCATTCATCTCTACAAATCGAAGGAAATACTTTAACAGAAGAACAAATTACCGCTATTGTTGAAAATAAACGTGTTTTAGCACCACAAAAAGACATTATTGAAGTTTTAAATGCAATTAAAGTGTATGATGCTATCAAAACTTTTAAACCACATTCTGAAAAATCATTTCTTGAAGCGCACAAAATTTTAATGAAGGATTTGGTTGAAAATAATGGTAGCTACAGAAAAACCAGCGTTGGAATTATAAAAGGTTCAAAAATTGCTCACATTGCGCCACCAGCAGAAAATCTTCCTTTTTTAATGAATTATTTATTTAATTATATCAAAAATGACGATGAATTAACACTAATAAAAGCGTGTGTTTTTCATTATGAAATGGTGTTTATCCATCCTTTTATTGATGGAAATGGAAGAATGGGACGATTGTGGCAAACAATAATTTTGATGAATGAATATCCGGTTTTTGAATTTCTTCCCTTTGAAACTATCATCAATAAAACTCAAAAAGAGTATTATAATGTTTTGTCAATGAGTGATAAACAAGGAAAATCGAATGCTTTTATAGAATATATGCTTGGTGTTATTAATGATTCACTTTTTAATTTATTACAATTTAATAACCGAATTTTATCAGATATTGACCGATTAAATTACTTTATTTCAATCAGTAAAAAAGAATTTAAACGTATTGATTATATGAATGTTTTCAAAGATATTTCATCGGCAACTGCAAGTAGAGATTTAAAAAAAGGGATTGAATTAAAATTATTTTCAAAAGTGGGAGATAAAAATAAAACCATATATTTGATAAATTAAATTTTAAAAAAAAATGCCACAGATAAATCCACATTTAAATTTCAACGGAAATGCAGAAGAAGCATTCACATTCTACAAATCGGTTTTTGGAGGCGAATTTTCAAAAATTATGCGATTCAAAGATTTAGCAAATACTGAATTTCCAGTTGATGAGAAAGAAGAAAATAAAATTATGCTCATCGCTTTAACAATCGAAAAAAATACTTTAATGGCAAACGATGTTCCAGCAATTCTAGGTAAGGTAAACGAAAACGAAAACCGTTCTAAAATTACAATTAGTGCAGAAAGTCGTGAAGAAGCGGATAAATTATTTAACGGACTCTCGGCTGGAGGAACTGTTGAAATGCCTATTCAAGACAGTCCTTGGAATACTTATTTTGGAATGTTCAGAGATAAATATGGTATAGAATGGATGGTGGATTATGATTTGAATTAAAATTTTGACATTATATAAATTGTAAAAAAATATCTTTGATTAATAAAACAAACCTTAAATTTATAAAATTATGGCACAAATAAATCCGTATTTGGTTTTCAATGGCGATTGTGAAGCGGCATTTAATTTATATAAATCTGTTTTTGGTGGTGAATTTCCTTACATAGGAAGATTTGGTGAAATGCCACCAGCCGATGGACAACCAGAACTTCCAGAGAACGATAAAAATTTAATTATGCATATAAGTTTACCTATAAGCAAAGAAACAATATTAATGGGAAGCGATACAAATTCACAAGCTGGAATTGTAAAAATGGGTGAAAACATTTCTATTTCAATCAATACTGAAAGTAAATCAGAAACAGATAAAATATTCAAAGGACTTTCAGAAGGAGGCATTATTAAAATGCCATTACAAGATACTTTTTGGGGTGCTTATTTTGGAATGTTTATTGATAAATTTGGAATTCATTGGATGATAAATTTTGATGAAAATCCTCAATAATGGATTTGGCAAAAAAAAGATATGGATTTTGGAGCATTAATAAACGATAAATCA
>JAYTVI010000044.1:0-28577 GCA_043744095.1 Flavobacterium sp. | reverse complement strand
AAAATTAATTCAACCTTATTGCTTGATTGGGAAAAAATAGACGAAAGCTCGATTCGGGAAATAAAACTAGATAATAGTGAAGATAATAAAGAGGTATTATTAGTATATCCCGAAAGTACTGTACTTTATAAAATTGATGGCAAAAGTCTTGATAATGTAGCTAGTGTAGAATGGGAAATTATAGGGGGTTATGCCTATAACAATACTGGTTTTACTACACCAGTAACTTGGTTTGATGATGAAAATAAAAAGTTGATACTACATATCACCTATTTAGATGGTACTGTTGTTGATCAAAGCATTGCTATTTTAAACAAGAAGAGTATTGAGAATGGAGATGTATTTGATT
The DNA here is from genome assembly GCA_043744095.1 of Flavobacterium sp. Classification (GTDB taxonomy): domain Bacteria; phylum Bacteroidota; class Bacteroidia; order Flavobacteriales; family Flavobacteriaceae; genus Flavobacterium. The sequence continues at coordinate 28,228 of JAYTVI010000044.1, read as the reverse complement.
ATGCTGACAGAGTACTTTTTACTTATGATGAAGCTGGAAATCAAAAAATAAGAAAACTATGTATTAATTGCTGTAAAGCAAGGAATTCAAACCAGAAAAATGATGAAAAAAAGAGACCAACTAATGAAGAAGTCATTAAAGATAATTATTTAACTTTTTATCCAAATCCAGTTAAAGAAGAATTACATATTGATTTTGGAAAATCGTATAATGTAGGAAATCAAATATTTGTTAGTCAAGTTGATGTTTTTAATATATTAGGACAAATTCAAAAATCATTCAATAATTTAGAAAACAAAAACAATTTAATAATAAATTTTTTGAATTTTTCTCAAGGAACATATATAGTTCTTGTTACTTATAGTGATAATAAATCTACAAACATAAAAATAATAAAAAACTAAATGTTTTTTTTAAACATTTAAAAGTATTTTATTGACAAACAGTTTAAAAAAAACATTTATATAATGCTTGTGACTAAAACAACTAACCTATGAAAAAAATAATCTCAATAATTTTTATATTTGCTTTTTCTACATTACAATCTCAAACCATATTAGGAACTCCAATACAAGGAGTAAGTGTAATAGCAAGAGAAAGCTATATTTCAGATACACCATCAACTAGTACACCTACAATAGTTTCATTACCAGAATTAACACCAACAAGTAATTCAACTGAAGTAGGAACTTTAAACGGTCAATTAACTGTTTCTCAAAATGGAGGGGCAAATTATTCTATACCATTCCAAGTTCCTCCTGGGGTAAATGGTGTTGTTCCTCAATTAGGCTTAATTTATAATAGTCAAGATGCAAATGGAACAGCAGGTTTTGGTTGGAATGTTAGTGGGATTTCGATGATTAGCCGAATACCTCAAACTAAATATCATGATGGTAGTATTAGGGCTGTAAATTTGACATCATCGGATCGATTCGCTTTAGACGGACAGAGATTGCTATTGAAAGAAGATTCAGTAATTCAAAACTATGGTTCTAGTGGGGCAATTTATGAAACAGAAAATTTTAGTAATCTTAAAATAACTCAAATAGGAGAAAATTATATTACAACAATTTTATTTAAAGTAGAATACCCTGATGGTTCTATTGCAACATACAAAAACATTGCTGGCAATTCTAATTATAGTTTTTCAAGAAATGATTACGCAATTGTATCATGGGAAAACACACAAGGAATAAAAATTATATATGAGTATACTACCTTACAAAATAATGTTTTTTATTTAAGTAGTGTAAAGTATGGTTCAGTACTAAATAATACTCCAATAAACCAAATAAATTTTATTTATACAACACGTGAACGTAAAGAACAGTCATATATCGCAGGGAATTTATTTAGCAAGGAAAGTATATTGAAAAAAATTGAAGTTCTTGCAAATGGAATGAATTTTAGAAGTTATACATTATTATATGAAACAACAACATTAGGATATCAACGATTAATAAGTGTTACCGAAAGTAGTGGTTCAAAAAGTTACAATCCAACTGTTTTTAAATATTTTGAAACAAATGACAATATACTATCAACAACAGTAAGTGGATTTTCTGTACTTGATGTTGAACAAAGAAATGTAAAACAAGTATCAGGTAATTTTGATATAGATGGTAAAATGGATTTTATATTATATCCAACTTTTGGTAATAATGCATATAAAAAATATTGGGAGTTCGATAAAATTACAGACTCTTCCAACACTGTTTTTTTGCACGAGCAGGATTTTGGCGCTACAAAATTTGCGGATATTTTTGCAACAACAATATTAGGTCAAGAAGGCAATACAGGACCTTTTAAATTATTGCCTTTTCAAGGATGGACAGTAGTGACTGAGAATGAAACGAATACAACTTTTTCAACTTATGTAAAAAATGAAACGGTTTTAACAGGAATTACTCTTCAAAATCAGAAGATAATACCATCAACAACCGTTAATTTACCGAATGGTATATGTGGTGGCGATTGTAGAGATACTGGAAGAATTAATAAGTTAATAAATAAAAGATTCTTTTCTGGTGATTTTAATGGAGATGGTATTACAGATGTAATAGCTTTTGGTAAAGCTTTTGATTATACTTTTTGTAATTTAAACAATAGTTACTGTCAACAAACAATACAACGATATTCTTCGTCAGGAGCATATTTTATAGATTTAAGTAAAATTAATACGGATAATTATTACTTGCCACTAGGGCCAGTAATGTTCTCAGATATAACTGATGATTCAAATATACAAGTAGCAGATGTAGATGGTGATGGTAAATCTGACATTTTACACTTTGTAGAAGGAAAAGTCATTATTTATAGCTTAAATAATAGTAACGAATTGTCCTATTATATTTATGCAAATGTTGATATTAAAGCTTCTCACCCTGTATTATTGGGAGATTATAATGGTGATGGTAAAATAGATTTTATTATACCTAAAGATTATGGAACAAATTATTCATTATTTACAGGCACTGGAAGGCTTTATTACGATTATGGCTTTGTTAAAGCGGATAAAATTTACCCTTTGCAATATTTTGAAAATAAAGATATACCTGCAACTATATCTCAGCATTCCGATTATTTATATCAAAACATTATTCCTGTTGATATAAATAATGATGGAAAAACGGATCTAATTAGTCAAATTTCTAAAAATTATGCAGGAAGTGCAACTAACTATGATATTCAAATTTTTGATAACAAAAATGATTCATTTATAGGCAGTGCAAGTAAATCAATTTCTTTAAATGGCTCATATAAATACCCTATTCCCATATTTTTAAACTCAAACAATCAAAATCAAAACATAGAATTTGGATTAATAAGAAATAGCAGCATTTTTCATTTCAAATCTGAAAAAGATTTTTCTAAAGAAAAATTAATTAAAACAGTAACAACAGGTAATGGAGTTATTGAAACAATAACATACAAACCATTAATAAATGAAGATGTTCCAAATACTTTTGGTATAGTTGCCGCATACAAACCATCTACGTATTTGGAAGCCTATCCAAACGTCGATATTGAAATTGCACCTTCTTTTAATGTAGTTGTTAAAGTAGAAATACAAGCGGGTAGTATTTATAAAAAGCAAATTTATGGGTATTATGGCGCCGTAACGAATATGGAAGGACTTGGTTTTTTGGGATTTAGAGCAATATTAAAAACAAATTGGTTTGAACCCTATTCTGGGTTATTTACAAATAATAATGCAATTTTTTCTGAGGTAAATTATTTTAGTCCATCCTTGAGGGGAAGGTTGACGTCTACCTTTACAGAATCTAATATTAGATCAAATTCGTTTTGGAATGGATTGCCAACAAATTTTATATCAAAAAAAACACTTTCCTATGATTCACCTTACACAAATAACATATCCTTTAATAAAGTTTTTAGGTTACGAAATAATTTATCAATTGTATATAATGGTTTAACTAATGTAATTGCTGAAAGTACTAGTAGTTTTGATGATTATGATAATATACTTCAAAATACAACGGTTGTAAAGGAAGGGTTATCAATTATACAAACTACATCAGAGATAAACGAATATGATAATTTACCAATGCAAATTCCTTACATAGTAGGTAGATTTAATAATAATAAAATCGTTAAATCGTCTTATGAGGACACATTTAGTTCAGAAGAGAAATATAGTTATACATCAAATAATCTTTTAAAAACAATAATGAAAAAAGGTACTAATACTGATTTTATTACTGAAACTAATGAATATGATCTTTACGGAAATCTTATAAAAAAATCAATTAGTGCACCTGATTTGATGCAGCCAAGAGTAACTAATTTTGAATATAGTTCTACCTATGGTTATAGGTTTTTGACAAAAAGTACTGATGTAGAGGGTCTAAATACAAATTTCACATACGATAATAGTAAAGGCTTGATAATCACAGAAACAAATTCTAATAATTTAGTTACAACATACAATTATGATGTTTGGGGTAAAAGAATTAGTGTAAAAGACTATTTGAATAATATTGTTTCAATTAATTATGAAAAAACTTCTAATAATACCTTCACTAATACAAAATTATCACCAGAGGGTAGTGAAAGTAAGGAAATATTTGATGTTTTGGGTAGAAAAATAATTGTAGGTGCAAAAAATATTCAAGGAGTTTATAGTTACACAAAAACAGATTATGATAATTTAGATAAAGAAATAAGAAAATATGAACCATATGTTACAAATGATGTTTATAATTTTATACCTCCACAATATACTCAAACTGAGTTTAATTTAAATGGTAAAGTATCTAAAATTACATCTTACACAGGAAAAAGCATCAGCTATGATTATAATGGTTTGTCAAAAACTTCAATTACGATTGTTGATGGTATAACTACAATAAAAACAGATATTACTGATGCCATAGGCAATATTAAAAGTATAAATGAATCACCAATGGGAGGAACAATATATTATTCCTATTTTGCAAATGGTGGAATGAAAGCAACTTCATATTTAGGTAATAATATTTTTACTGAACAAGATGGATGGGGACGACGAACAAAATTAACAGATCCTTCTGCTGGAGTATATACTTACTCCTATAATAACTTAGGAGAAGTCCTGACTGAAGGAACACCAAAAGGGATAACTACTTATAAATTTAATGATTTTGGTAAAATAATTGAAAAAAAGGTTTTAGGTAAAACATCTACAAATCCTCCTACTACTACAAGTACAAAAACTACTAATACTTATGACAATACCACAAAATTATTAACTGGAGTTGTTTTTGAAGATATTGAAAATAGCATTACTACTAATTATAACTATGAATATAATAGCTATAAACAGTTATTTCGTGTATCAGAATCTGGGCCGATGGCATTTTTTCAGACCGCAACTCTTTATGATAATTATGGTAGACCTTTAAACCTTTTGCAGACTGCAGCAACTATTGTGACAGGAACAGGTATAATTAATAAACGAAGTGATAAATGGACAACTAATGTGTATAAAAATGGATTTTTATATAAAATAACTGATGGTCTCACACAAGATGGGTCTGGGAATGTTTTATGGCAAATAAATGAAGTAAATGAAAAAGGACAACTGACTAAAGCTTTATATGGAAATGGTATTTGTATAGAAAACACTTACAGTACATATTCTTATCCTGAAAGTATTAATCACAAAAATGGGACTTTAGATTTTATGACTCTAAACTATGACTTTAATCAACAAAGAGGTGTTTTAAACAGTAGGTCTAATAATGTGAATGGAACACCTTATAATGAAAATTTTACTTACGACGATTTAAATAGATTAATTAATTATACTAATGCTACAGGTGTAAATGAAAGTCAGACTTATGATGATTCAGGGAGAATAAAAACTAACAAAAATGGTGTTTATAATTATACTAACCTCAATAAGCCTTATGTAAATACTAGTATTAATGTAAACCCTGAAAGTAAAGCTTATTTTATAAATAATGCTTTGCAACAAATTAATTATAATGCTTTTAAATCTCCTTCTTCTATCTATCAAGAAAGTAACTTAGGTAATGTTAAAGAGCGTATTGATTTTTTATATAACAAAGATCAGAATCGATCTACAATGTTTTACGGTGATACTAATATTGATAAGTTTCTTCGTAAATACCGCAGGCATTATAGCGCAGACGGGACTATGGAAATTACAGAAGAGCAAGATACCACAGGAAATACAATTGCAACTAAATTTATTACATATATTGACGGTGATGGCTATACAGCATCTGTATTATATAAGAGTGATGGGGGTTTAAATTTTGAAAATTTATATCTTCATCGAGACAACCAAAGTAGTATAATTGCAATAAGCAATCAAAACAAACAAATGCTTGAACGACGAGTTTTTGATGCTTGGGGTAATCTTATTAAGCTACAAAACAGTAATGGGCAATATATAATTGACAATGGACAAACTCTAATTGCCAATTATACTATGCTATTAGATAGAGGTTACACGGGACACGAACATCTTTTGGGTGTATTACTTATCAATATGAATGGTAGGTTGTATGACCCAAAATTGCATCGTTTTTTGATGCCAGATAATTTTGTACAAGATCCAGAAAATACCCAGAGTTACAATAGATATGCTTATTGTATGAACAATCCTTTGCAATATACAGATTTTAGTGGCGAAAGTTGGTGGTCTGATAACTGGGTACAGCTTGTTGTATTTGTAGTAAGTGTTGGTGTGGGTATTGCTGTAACGGTCTTAACAGGCGGAATGGCATCACCTATTGCTGCGGCAATGATTGCCGGAGCCGCTTCTGGATTTACTGGTGGAGCATTGGGTGTAGCTTTAAATGGAGGCAGTTTTAAAGATGCTATGCAAGCAGGCTTTGGGCAAGCAGCAGTTAGTGGTGTACTCGGTGGTTTTGGGGGTATTGCAGCTCAGTATGCCCCAATTGGTGTTGGAGCATTAGAGAAAGCTGCCTATGCTATGTCTGCTGCATTTACTATAAACGGTTTGGGTAATATAATGCAAAATCGTCCGGCAACAGATAATTGGTTTTTTAATTGTGTTATGGCGGGTTCTATATCTGGTACACAAGGTTATCTTGAGGCAAAAAAGCTAGGATATAATGGATGGTTTGGCGATACAAGTGTAAAACCACCAACTAGTGTAGTTTCTACAAATGTAAGCCAAGCCTCAAAAAATGCAGTATCACAAGCAACACAACCACAAGGGTTACCTACTAGTGAGTTTAACCAAGTTGTTAATGTAAAAAACAACCCTGGTTTTGGTATACGTTCGCCTTTGTTGGAAGAGTTGCCAAGTGATGTGTTAGCGAAGGGGAGCTTTTTCGAAAACTCTAAATATTCTTCAAAAGTGCTCGAACAAATGAGTAATACAGAAGATATTCTTCATTCTTTTCCGAAAAGTGTAGATGGTTTTTCAACTAGATTTGGTCAGTTTTCTATTAAAATAGGTGCTGATGGAAATTCTTATCAATGGTTAAAAATGCATGGAAGTTTTGGTGGTAAAACAGGTATATTTGAATATACAAAGGATGCAAACGGAATTATCAATCATAGATTTTTAAACACACCCAAAAAATAACAACTATGGATCATAAAATTATTTATTTAAATTATTTAAAAAAAAACGGCATACCTTTATCAGAGATTAACATTGGTAGTAATGAAATTGCTTTAGATGTGATAGATGCGTTAAAAGCTTTAGACATTTTTAGAAATACAAATATAATAATCTTAGGGGGAGATATTCTTTCAGAAGAAGATAATCAATTAATTTACGCCTACCAATACTGGGGTGATAAATATCAATTTTTAAATTGGTATTGTGAAGTCAATCAAAATGAATGTATAGAAGAATATCAAAATAGAAGTATAGATTTAGCAAATAAAAATATATTGATAGCAAGTAAAATAGCTAAAAAACTTAAAAAAAAGTGTTTTATAGTTTTTGTAATTAAATAATAACCTCCAACTGGTGGAGGAGCAGGTAATGCAGGCAGAATAATTACTAACGGGGCTTCTCTTAATATTCAGAATTCCAAACCAAGTTTTGTAAACTGGAGATGGTGGAATAAATAATTTTAATAACTATTTTTAGAAATGAAAAAAATAAATTTCAGCTATAATTTTTTAGTCTTCTTATATGCTTTTTTAAGACAAATTGATTTATCTCTTGATAGAAGTAGGTGGTTTACAATTTATGAATTAAAAAAACATTATGAAGATTCAGATGTCAATCCCAATAAAGTTTTAAAATACCTAATGAAAGAAAATAATATTAATTTTAAAGATTTTAATATTAAATATGAGATAGAAAAACCATCTCTATTTTCAAGATGCAGAAATAGTATGTATAAGGTATTAAATCTAAATTCATTTTTAACCCGTAATGAACTTTATTTTTGTTGTCAAAATTTGTATAATCTTAATCAATTTTTAAATAATTGTGATGGTGTTGAAAAAGTAGATATTGAAAAATTAAGAATTGAACTTTCAAAATTTACTTATGAGAATTTAGAAGACAAACTGTTTTCTAAAGACTATATTAAAGCAATGAGTATTGAGCATTTTGCACAAAATGAAAATATAAAGACTGTTAATATTGAATATTTTATAAATGGTTTTAATTTATAATAATTAAAATTGTTGAGTTTAACCAAGTTGTTAATGTAAAAAACAACCCTGGTTTTGGTATACGTTCGCCATTGATGGATGAATTACCTAGTGATGTTTTGAATTATCACGGAAATGATTTGAGAAGTACCAAACCAACTTGGGGCTATAAATTGTTTGAAAAAGGAACTGGAATAGACGGTGCAGATAAATTTTTAAAAAATGGAATTACAAATAAACCAATTCTCTTTTAAAGTAGGCTGCAAGTCAAAAGTATTCTTAAAAAAAGCCTTCAAACTATATACTTATAAAAACAAAAAACCCGAATAATGTTATTCGGGTTTTGTGGTACCTCCAGGGATCGAACCAGGGACACATGGATTTTCAGTCCATTGCTCTACCATCTGAGCTAAGGTACCTTGCTTTCGCGGGTGCAAATATAGAATGATTTTTAATTTATACAAAACAATTATTAAAAAAAATCTATTTGTAACTTTGTCGCATTAATTATGTAATTATGCTTTTAGCCATTGATGTTGGTAATACAAGAATTAAAGCCGCTGTTTTTGAACACAATACCCTTTTAGAATACTCTTTTTTTGGTAAAGAAGCGTTGCAAACTACGGTTTTAAATATTTTAAAACACTACCCAAATTGCACCGATTTGATAGTTGCTTCTGTAGGAAATATCGAAAAAGAAGCTTTTTTGATAGAAAACAGCAACCTAAAATTACATTTTGTAAGTCATAAATATGCTTTTCCGTTTCAGAATACTTATAAAACGCCAGAAACGCTCGGAATAGACAGGCTGGTTTTGGCTACTGGTGCTGTTTTGCAATTTCCCAATCAAAACCGCTTGGTGATAGATGCTGGTACTTGTGTAACCTATGATTTTATAGATTCAAACAATATTTATCTTGGTGGTGCTATTTCGCCGGGTATTAGACTTCGTTATGAATCGTTGCATCATTATACAGCCAAGTTGCCTCTGCTAACCAAAATCAACCCTGAGAATTTAATTGGGAATTCTACCAACGAATCTATACATTCTGGTGTTATTCTTGGTTTAACCAACGAAATTGATGGCTTTATTGACCAGTATCAAGAGAAATATCAAAACTTTATAATAATTTTAACTGGTGGCGATGCAGATTTTTTGGCTAAACGATTAAAAAATACCATATTTGCCAATTCAAATTTTCTACTCGAAAGTCTGAACCAAACTTTTCAATATAAAATCAAAAATGATTAAAAAATTTATAATCCCAATTTTTCTACTTTTCTCTATTGTTTCATTGGCACAACAAGCTACATCTTCGCCTTACTCGTTTTATGGTATTGGAGATGTTCGTTTTAAAGGAACTGTTGAAAACCGATTGATGGGAGGAATTTCTATTTTTCCAGACAGTATTCACATTAATATTCAAAATCCAGCATCGCTATCTTCTCTTAAACTAACTTCTTTTACTGTTGGTGGTGGTTTTAATGCTACAAAATTCAACTCGTATAAAGGTGACGAAAAAGCCCAACGCACCACTATAGATTATCTTGCTGTTGGTGTACCGTTAGGAAAAAAAGCAGGATTAGGTTTTGGTATGATTCCGTATTCGTCTGTGGGTTATAGAATAAGAACAACAAATACAGATGGAGTTTCAAGTCCTGTTGGAACCATTAGACGATATGAAGGTAAAGGTGGCTTAAACAAAGTATATGCTGGATATAGTTATAAATTTACGTCCAACTTTAGCGCTGGTGCAAGCATCAATTATAATTTTGGAAATATAGAAACTACAGATATCAAATATGTACCAGATGTTCAATACGGTGCTTTAGAAGCTAATACTTCAAATATGTCTGGGTTCAATTTTAATTTTGGCACAATGTACCAACATAAAATTTCCAAAAAAACCGAACTTTATGGAAGTTTAACCTATACACCTGAAAGTGATTTAAAATCGACCAATGTTAGAACCTTAAGTACTATTTTGTATTCTGAAGATTTTGATCCAGCAATTTATGACAGTAGTGATAGCGAAACAACCAAAACTACCCTCAAATTACCAAGTACTTTTGCTGTAGGTTTGGGTTTTGGTCAAGCCAAAAAATGGTTGTTGGGTTCAGAAATAACCTTGAAACAAAGTAGTGGTTTGAAAAATCGTTTTAGCGATGTAAACAATACCACATTTGAAAACTCAGTAAAATATAGTTTTGGTGGTTATTATATACCGAATTATAGTTCGTTTTCAAATTATTTTAAGAAAGTAACTTATCGTGCAGGTTTTAGATATGAAAATACAGGTTTGGTTATTCATAACGAATCTATAAAAGATTATGCTTACACTATAGGTTTTGGTTTGCCAATGGGAGGAACATTTTCTAACCTTAACATAGGTTTTGAATTTGGTAAAAAAGGGACTGCAAAAGCCAATTTAGTGCAAGAGAATTACACCAATGTTTTGATAAGTTTGTCTTTGAACGATAGATGGTTTGTGAAAAGAAAATACGATTAATACTTTTTGTTAAATCCAAAAAAAAGGAATGACTTTCAAAAATCAATTCCATTTCTTCCTAATTATTTCAGTACTTTTTACACTGTTGTTGACTTCTTGCGAAAGCAATTTTAAAGAGGTACAGAAAATAAATTATTCTGAATTTCTACCCAGCGGTGAAGCTGATGATTTTAATTTAAAATATACTGATTCTGGCAGAATAAAATCGATTTTGGTTAGTCCGAAAATGCTCGATTATTCTAATGTAGAATTTCCTTTTACAGAATTTCCAAAAGGAATCAACGTTACAATGTATGATCAAAAAGGGAAAAAAACCTTTATTTCTTCAAAATATGCTGTAACTTTTAAAGGAACAGATATTATAGATTTGCAACAAAATGTAAAAATCTCTAATGAATTAGGACAGTTTTTAGAAACAGAACAACTTTACTTCGATCAAAAAAACGAATGGTTTTTTACTGAGAAAAAATTTAAATTTACCGATCCGAAAGGTGTTTCTTTTGGAGAAGGAATCGATTTTAGCAAAGATTTTAAAATAGTCAATTCTCAAAGAATAAATGGAGCAATTGACCAAGCAGATTAAAACATAAACACTATGAATTATTTAAAATACACCCAATACGTTTACTTGGTTTTTGGAATCTATTTCATCTATGATGGAATTATGAAATGGAACAATCCCGAAAAACCTTGGTTGAGTTTCATTATCGCAGTTTTAGCAATATTTATGTTCTTTTTTAGACGAAATTTTGCAAAAAAATTCGAAAACAGAAACAATAACCCAAATCAACAATAATAATATTTTTCTTATTTATTTGTTTCGAATTCAACATTTTTCTATAGCTGGAGTTGTTAAAAACGAATCTTGTTGGATATTTTTTTTAAAAAAATTAAAAAATCTTGCAAATTATAACTTTACAACTATGGTTATTAAATAGATAATTGTATTTTCGCAAACTGAATTTAAAAATTAACAATAATAAAAATGGCAGTTTTACAAAAAATTAGACAACGTTCACTACTTTTAATACTAGTTATAGGATTTTCATTACTAGCATTTATAGCTCAAGATTTATACAGAAAAGGTGGTTTTAGTCAAACTTCAAAATATGTTGGAAGTGTAAACGGAAAAGATATCTCTTTTGAAGATTTTAGAGTAAAAGTTAGTAACGTTGAAAAAAGTGGTCAACAAGGTATGACTTCAACTCAAGCAGTAAGTCGTGTTTGGGATCAAGAAGTTTCTATCGCTTTATTATCTGCAGAATTCGACAAATTAGGTATTCGTGTTGGTGAAAAGCATATTATGGAAGTTTTCAAAAATGATCAAAATATTGGTCAAAACCCAATGTTTCAAACAAACGGTACTTTTGATATAGCAAAATTCAAAGAATATTTCAAATCAAATCCAGAGCAAGCTCAATATATTAAAGATAGAGAGAAAGAAGCAGAATTGAATGCAAAATATCAACTATATAATACTATGGTAAAAAGTGGTATGTATACCACTGAAAGCGAAGGAAAATTGAAATATGAAATAGAAACAAACAAAATAAACTTTGATTATGTTGCTGTATTATATTCTACAATTAAAGATAGTGATGTAAAAGTTACTGATGCTGAAATTTTAGATTATATGAAAAAACATGAGAAAAAATTCAAAGCCGAAGAAACACGTGAAGTAGAATATGTACTAGTAGAAGACAAAGCTTCGCCAGAAGATGAAAACGAAGTTAAAACAACTGTAAATGCTTTACTTGCAGGCAGAGTAGTATACAACCAAGCTACTGCAAAAAACGATACATTACCAGGATTTAGAAATGCAGTGAATACGATAGAATTTGTAAATGAAAATTCAGATGTACCATATGATTCAACTTATGTAGCAAAGAAAGATTTGCCTGCAGAATCAGCTGAACAATTATTCAACTTACCTCAAGGTGAAGTTTTCGGACCTTATATGAAAGGAAATTACTATTGTATTTCTAAATCAATGGGACGAAAAGCTGGTTCAAGCGCAAAAGCAAGTCATATCTTGATTAGCTATGAAGGAACACAAGTACCGAACAAAAAAGAAAAAAGAACAAAAGAACAAGCAAAAGCAAAAGCAGAAATGTTATTGGCTCAAATTCAAGCAAACCCAAACAGTTTCTTGATGTTAGCTTTTTCAAATTCTGATGATTCATCTGCACAACAAGGTGGAGATTTAGGATATTTTGGTCCAAACCAAATGGTGAAACCGTTTAACGATTTCGTATTCAATAACCCAATCGGAAAAGTTGGTTTAGTAGAAACAGATTTTGGTTTTCATATTATAAAAATTACAGATAAGCAAGATGCAGTTCGTCTAGCTACAATTGCACAAAAAATTGAAGCATCTGAAGCTACTACAGACAAATTGTATACTAAAGCAGTAAAATTTGAAATGGATGCAAACGATAAAGATTTCGAAAAAACAGCCAAAGCAGAAGGTCTAACAGTAAATCCAGCGGTGAAAGTAAAAGCAATGGACGAAATGTTTGGCGGAGTTGGTGCACAAAGACAAATAGTTCGTTGGGCTTTTGAAAAAGAAACAAATATTGGTGATGTAAAACGTTTTGAAGTTGCTAATGTTGGAAATGTTATCGCAAAACTTAAAAAAGTAAGTGAAAAAGGTCTGATGGCTGTTGATGATGCAAAACCAATGGTGGAACCAATCTTAAAAAATAAGAAAAAAGCTGAAAAAATTATTGCAAAAATGAAAGGGACTTCACTAGAAGCAATTGCAACTGCATCAGCTTCAACAGTACAGCAAGCATTAGATGTAACAATTGAAAATGCAAACATTCCGAATGCTGGTCCTGAGAAAAAAGTAGTTGGAACTGCATTTAGTCTTGGAGTAAATAAAATTTCTGCTCCAATCGAAGGGAATTCAGGAGTATATGTTGTAAAACCAACTCTAATAACAAAAGCACCAGTATTAGCTAATCATAAAGATTATATTGCAAAAGTAAAATCTCAAGTTGCTGGTTATGCAGGTAGAGTTATACCTGCGTTAAAAGATAATGCAGATATTGAAGACAATAGATCAAAATTCAATTACTAGTAAATTGAAATTGAAAGATAAAAAATCCTGATTCGTCAGGATTTTTTGTTTTATCAAAGTATCATTTCGTTAAAAGGGATACTAATTTCATATCCTCTAGATTTGAAATAAGAACTTGGATTTTCTTTTGATACCGCCATTACAAAATCTCCACCCCAAGCTCCAAGACTTTTTATAACACCGTCAAAGTCCGAAAACAAAGTTTCTTTAATAGTAGGAGTTTCTAGTATTTGACTCATTATCGTTTCATGATGTTGTAATTCATTAGAAAAAATTTCAAAATCATTTGTTGAAAGTATAATTTGAGTGATACTATTTATCAGAGGAAGAAATGAAGCTATAGAATTTTTATTATTAAAATACTTTGCAATAGCCGATTTGCTGTTTTGTTTTTTATTGAGGTATACAAAAAATATTTTATCCATAAAAATTGGATTAAAAGAGACCTTTTTTATTAAAGCTTTTTGATTTTGTAATTGATAACAAATCGCATTATTATTTTGAGCACAAGCTATATCATAACCACTACCTCCAAAACTGGTATTCAATAGTTCAAATGCGTCGATTTGTAACCATTGTGCAATATTGTTGATTAATGTTGAAGACGTTCCTAAACCCCAATTTTTAGGAAATGTAAGATGAGTTTGTACAATATATCCATCTTGATTATTTAAAAAATCAGGTTTGACTAAATATCCTTGATGAAGAATAGTGATTAATGTGTTTCTTGTATTTTGAGAATCGGTAACAGATTTGTTTTTAATTGCTTCAAAAGGTATTGTATCTTCAAACCAAATACTTCCATCTTTATCAAAACTTTTCCAATATATGGTTTGATTGTTTCCAGATTCTACAATTAAATTTTGTCCAAATTTTGTTGGTAATGCCAATGCAATTGCGCCATCAAGAACAAGATATTCTCCTGTTATTAATAATTTTCCGTTGCTATAGTATGTTTTTTTCATAACTGTAAAATATAGTTTTCATCGGAAATTTTTGGTATCACTTTTATTTAGTTTTATAAAAAAATTCAATTATTTTCTTAAACTTTCAATATATGCTACAACTGCCGAATGTGAAACCACATTATCTTTGAAATAATTTTTTATTATTGCACGTTCATCGTCAGTTGTTTCAAACTGATTGATGATATTGTTCAAGTGCATTTTCATATGACCTTCCTGAATTCCGGTAGTTGTCAACGATCTTAATGCAGCAAAATTTTGTGCCAATCCTGCAACAGCTACAATTTGCATTAATTCTTTAGCGGATGGTTTTTCTAACATTTCTAGACACAACTTAACCAATGGATGTAAAGATGTCAAACCACCTACAGTTCCCAATGCTAAAGGAATTTCTATCCAAAAACTAAAAATATCATTTTCAATTTTGGCATGAGATAAACTCGAATAACTTCCGTTTCTGGAAGCATAAGCATGAATACCTGCTTCAACAGCTCTGAAATCATTTCCCGTAGCAATAACTACTGCATCAATACCATTCATAATCCCTTTATTGTGGGTAACTGCTCGATAAGGTTCAACCTCTGCTATACGAATGGCTTGAATAAATTTTTCAGCAAATTCTCTAGGATTTTCAATTTTATTTTCTGTTAAATCATCAATTTTACAAGAAACTTCTGCTCGCACAACACAATTCGGGACATAATTAGAAAGAAT
This sequence comes from Flavobacterium sp., assembly GCA_043744095.1. GTDB lineage: Bacteria > Bacteroidota > Bacteroidia > Flavobacteriales > Flavobacteriaceae > Flavobacterium. Next base: position 12,839 of record JAYTVI010000044.1, on the reverse strand, counting down.
ACTCATCACAACTTGAATATCTTTTTCTTTTTCTGAAAATTCAGAATAATTTTGCACTTCAACTTTCAAAGTAGTAGCAAATTGCTCTAAACATGAATTAATAAAATTGGCACCCATGCTATCTTTGGTTTCAAAAGTAGCATGTAGCTGATAGTAATTATTTATCAAGTTTGTTTTGTTTCTTAACTCAATGTCAAGTATACCACCACCTCTTTTTTGCATATTCTTGGTGATACTTTCTGTAGTTTCAAAGAATTTATGCTTACAATCGGTAAAGAATTTTTCAATTTTTCGAGAATCACCTTTGAAAATAAAATGCACTTGCCCAATTTTTTCAGTATTGATTACAGTCGTTTTAAAACCACCACGAGTGCTCCAAAATTTGGCAGATTTTGCTGCTGCAGCAACTACAGAACTTTCTTCAATTGCCATTGGTATCGTATAATTTTTTCCGTTGATTAGAAAATTAGGAGCAACACCAAGCGGCAAATAAAAGTTTGTAATGGTGTTTTCTATAAATTCGTCGTGCAATTGTTGCAATTTTAAATCAGTATTCCAGTAGTTTTTTAATATAGCTATCGCTTCTATTGGATTTGAAAAATATTCAGTTGTAATCCAATTGATTTTTTCAGCTTTGGTGAGTTTTGAAAAACCGGAGATGGCATTTTGCATGTTTTTTAATGAATTATAAAAAAATTAAAGGTTTTCCATATATTTAATAAATTCAAAAACACTTATTTGGTTTGATTCTTCAGATATTTCATAAACAACAGTATATCCTTTAAAAACATAATCTCTTATAAATTCACTTTCAAAATAAATTGATTTTTTAAAGTTGTAAGGAAATTTCAAATCTTTTTTAATATTTTTCAATAAATCAGTTTTAAATTTTCTTGCTGCGTTTGGCTTATTTTTGAAATATATTTTATTTGCTCATTTATTAATAACAAAAACTCTTGAGTTAAATCAATTCTCATATTTAGAAATTGTTTTTTCTAAAAAAGCATCCACTTCGTCCATACTATATAGCTTTGTTTCTCCGTTTTTTAATTTTCGATATGACTCTTGAACTCTTTTTTTTGCATCTTCAAATGTCAATTCTTCTTCAACAATTTTTAATTCTTTTTTTGAAAATGAATTTAAAAATTCTAACAATTTTTCTTTAACGCTTTGTTCGAACTGTATATGTAAACTTTCCATATCTATGATTTTAAACAAAAATAATAATTTTTATTATTGATATTAAAATAACGTGACATAAAAATAATAATTATTGTAATTTGAGTTAAAATTAATCAAAGTTTCCAAAATTTTCACTAAACTTGGACTCGTTTAAAAAAACAAATAGAATGAAAGCAATAAGACTACTTTTAATATTTTTTATTACAACATATAGCATTGCTCAACAAAAAATTACAGTTGAAGACATTTATACTGGTATATTTCGCTCTAAAGGAATGGACGAATTGCAGTCGATGAAAACCACGAATCAATATACTGTTTTAAATTCTGATAAAGCATCAAAAAGCCAACAAATAGATTTGTATGATTATGCGACTTTAAAGAAGGTGGCAACATTAATAGATACTAAAAACTTTAAAGAATTATCAGATGGAATTGATAGTTACACTTTTAGTGCTGACGAAAAGCAAATTCTGATTGCAAATACTACCAATCAAATTTTTAGACATTCGTTTACAGCAGATTATTTTTTGTACAATTCTGTTTCTAAACAATTGACTAAAATATTAGAGCAAGTGCAAGAACCTACTTTTTCGCCTGATGGAACTAAAATTGGTTTTGCAAAAGCTAATAATTTATTTGTTTATGATATTGCTTCAAGAAATACTACTCAAATTACTTCTGACGGAAAGAAAAATTCTATAATCAACGGAATTACTGACTGGGTTTACGAAGAAGAATTCGCTTTTGTTAGAGCTTTCGATTGGAGTGCAGACAGTAAAAAAGTAGCTTTTATTCGTTTTGACGAAAGTGAAGTTCCTGAATTTTCAATGAATATTTACAAAAAAGATTTATATCCAACGGTTGAAACTTTCAAATATCCAAAAGCTGGCGAAAAAAACGCAACGGTTTCTTTGTTTATTTATGATGTTTCTGGAAAATCTTCAAAAGCAATTTCTCTCGGAAATTATTCTGATTTCTATATAGCAAGAATGAAATGGACTAATGACGCCAACATTTTGTGTGCACAAGTTTTAAATCGCCATCAAGATAATTTAGATTTACTTTTTATTGATGGAACAACCGGAACTTCAAAAGTTGTTTTGAACGAAAAAGACAAAGCGTATATTGATGTAACTGATAATCTAACTTTTTTAAAAGACAATAGCTTTATTTGGACTTCTGAAAAAGATGGTTTCAATCATATTTATTTATATGACAAAACAGGAAAATTAAGAAATCAAGTAACTAAAGGCAATTGGGAAGTAACTTCGTATTATGGTTTTGACGAAAAAAATAAAATAATCTATTATCAATCGGTAGAAAATGGTTCGATTGTAAGAGATGTTTATAAAATTTCGCTTGATGGGAAAAAGAAAGTTAAATTATCACAACAAGTAGGAACTAATGCTGCCACTTTTAGCCCGGATTTTAGTTATTTTATTAATACATATTCAAGTGTATCTTCGCCACCAACTTATACTTTACACAGTTCAAAAGATGGAAAACAAGTGCAATCAATTGTTGATAATACCGTATTAGTTGACAAATTGAAAAGTTATAATCTTCCAACAAAAGAGTTTTTTGAACTAACAACTGATAAAGGAAACAAATTAAACGCTTGGATGATTAAACCAAAAGATTTTGATTCAACAAAAAAACATCCCGTTTTTATGTATCAATATTCTGGTCCTGGTTCACAGCAAGTAGCTAACGACTGGTTAGATGCCAATGATTATTGGTTTATGATGTTATCGCAACAAGGATACATTATAGCTTGTGTAGATGGACGAGGAACTGGTTTTAAAGGAGCAACTTTCAAAAAACTTACTCAAAAAGAATTAGGGAAATTTGAAGTTGAAGATCAAATTGATGCAGCAAAAGTAATAGGAAATTATTCGTATGTAGATAAAACTAGAATTGGAATTTTCGGTTGGTCGTTTGGCGGATTTATGGCAAGTAACTGTATTTTGAAAGGTGCAGATGTTTTCAAAATGGCAATAGCAGTTGCACCAGTGACGAATTGGCGTTTTTATGATAGCATTTATACTGAAAGATATATGCAAACACCACAAGAAAATGCAAGTGGTTATGATGATAATTCACCAATAAATTTTGCCACCAAACTTAAAGGGAATTTCCTATTGATTCACGGTTCTGGCGATGATAATGTACACGTTCAAAATTCAATGCAATTTATTGAATCGCTAATTCAAGCCAACAAACAATTTGATTGGGCAATTTATCCTGATAACAATCACGGGATTTATGGCGGAATGACAAGAATTCAATTGTTTAATAAAATGACTAATTTTATTAAAGAGAAGTTGTAAGAATGGAATTAATCACGATTCAAAATAAGATATACGAAGTGAATGGAATCAAAGTTATGCTAGATTTTGATTTAGCAGAATTGTATGAAGTAGAAACGCGTGTTTTGAATCAAGCTATTAAAAGAAATATTGATAGTTTCCCTGAAGATTTTATGTTTAGGTTAACTAAAGAAGAGTGGGAAGAACTGTCGTCATCTTCCCATTTTGCGTTTTCATCATCACAAACTGTGATGATGGATTTACCAAAAAATAGAACAGGTAAATATTTGCCTTATGTTTTTACAGAACACGGAGTTACTATGCTAGCAAGTGTTTTGAGAAGTCCAAAAGCACGAAAAATGAATATTGCTATTGTGAGAGCATTTGTAGCTTTGAGAAAAGCCATACTAAATATTGATAATTTGCAAAATCAACTAAAAGAATTAGAATCAAAATTTGACAGTCAATTTGAAGATGTTTTTGAAGCAATTCAGTTTTTAATGACTGAAAATAAAGAAATTGCAACACAAAATGAAAGAATTAAAATAGGATATAAAAATAATTAAAAATAAATAATTAACTAACCAAAAACAAAAAAAAATGAGTGAAACAGTAAAAACAGGACATCCTAAAGGACTTTGGGTATTATTCGGAACCGAAATGTGGGAAAGGTTCAACTTCTATGGAATGCGAGCTATCTTAACATTATTCTTAGTAAATTCATTAATGATGAAAGAAGAGGACGCTTCTTTAATTTATGGCGGATTTCTTGGACTTTGTTATTTAACTCCAATGTTAGGAGGATTCATTTCTGATAGATTTTTTGGAAACAGAAATTGTATTTTATTAGGAGGATTAATGATGGCTATTGGTCAATTTTTTCTTTTTGTAAGCGCAAGTGTATTTGGTACAAATTTAAGTTTAGCAAATACCCTAATGTGGTCTGCATTAGGAATAATCATTTTTGGAAATGGTTTCTTTAAACCAAATATTTCTTCAATGGTTGGAAGTTTGTACCCAAAACAAGAAAAAAGTAAACTAGATACAGCATTTACAATTTTTTATATGGGTATTAATTTAGGTGCTTTCTTAGGTCAATTAATTTGCCCAATTGTTGGAGACGTCAAAGATAATGCAGGAATTAGAGATATTCATGCTTTTAAATATGGTTTTCTTGCTGCATCAATTGCAATGTTAATAGGAACAGCAGTTTTTTATTTCCTTAAAAATAAATATGTTATTACTCCAGAAGGTAGACCATTAGGTGGATTGCCAAAACACAATGTAAATGATGATTATGAAGAAGGCGAATCTCAAAAAGCAATTTTTTCTAAAAATGCTTTAGTAGGCGCAGTTATTGCATTTTTTGGTTTAGGATTGGTTTTTCATTTTGTTTTTGGGCAAAACTTTATTTACTCATTGATTTATGCTAGTGGTTTGTCATTAGCAGGATTAATTATTTCAGATTCATCGCTTACTAAAGTAGAAAGAGATAGAATTTTAGTAATTTATATTGTAGCATTCTTCGTGATATTTTTCTGGGCAGCTTTTGAACAAGCAGGTTCATCATTAACCTTTATTGCAGATAACCAGACTGATAGAAATTTCTTTGGATATAACATGCCTCCATCAATGGTTCAAATCTTTAACGGATTATTCGTTGTTGCTTTTGCAGTTCCGTTCAGTATGTTGTGGGATTATTTGAGAAGTAAAGATAGAGAACCAATTTCTCCAGTAAAACAAGCAGTTGGTTTAGGATTAATTGCATTAAGTTATTTCATTATCGCATATAACGTTAAAGATTTAGGAAACAACGGATTATTAGCTATCAAATGGTTAATCCTTTTATATTTAATCCAAACTTGTGCTGAGTTATGTTTGTCTCCAATCGGATTATCGTTAGTAGGTAAATTATCTCCAAAAAGATTCTCTTCATTATTATACGGAGTATTCTTTTTATCAAATGCTTCAGGCTATGCTTTAGCTGGAACTTTAGGTTCTATTTTGCCAGCCACAGGTGATAAATTCAATAAGGCAAAAGAACTTGGTATAGATTTGCAAGCAGTTTTAGACAAAACAGTTACTCCAACAGCAGAGCAATTAGCTTTGTTAGACAAAAATCAAATTAGCGCTTCTAATCCTGTTTTTGCAGGTTTTGAAATTCATAATTTATTCGAATTCTTTATGGTTTTCGTTATTCTTTGCGGATTAGCAGCAGTAATTTTGATGGCATTGACTCCAAAATTGAAAAAAATGATGCACGGCGTTCGATAGTCATTTTTTTTTAAAATATTTTTATATCTTTCTAACCTCAAAGGTTTTAAAACCTTTGAGGTTTTTTATATTAAAAAATCAAAATATTATGTGGAAAAGTCATCCTAAAGCATTGCCTTACTTATTTTTATCCGAAATGTGGGAACGTTTTGGTTACTATTTAATGATCGGAATTTTTACATTATATCTTAAAGATGTTGAAGCAGGTTTTGCAATGACCGAAGCCGAAGCTTCGGATTTATATGGAACTTTTATTGCTTTGGTATTTTTAACACCTTTCATTGGTGGTTTAGTTGCCGACCGATATTTAGGTTACAAAAAATCAATTGTTATTGGCGGATTAATGATGGGCGCAGGTTATTTTATGATGGGAATTCATAGTTTGCCGATGCTTTATGTTGCAATGACTTTTGTGATTGTTGGAAACGGATTTTTCAAACCAAACATTTCTACACTTTTAGGAAATTTCTACAACGAAGATAAATACAAAGAAAAGAAAGATGAAGGTTACAATATTTTCTATATGGGAATTAATGTTGGTGCTTTTATTTGTAATTTTTTTGGTGCTGCTTTGCAAATTTTATTAGGTTGGCAATATGCTTTTATGGCTGCAGGAGTTGGAATGTTCATCGGTGTAATCGTTTTCCTTTTGGGAACAAAACACTACGGTGACAAAACCGAAAAGAAAGGAATTCAAGAAGGCGATATGCCATTTTCTAAAATTGTACTTTATATTCTTGTTCCATCAGTAGTTTTTGGAGTAATTGGTTGGTTGATAAAAGGAGTTGCATCAGAAACCAATACAAATCCTGCCATTTTTGGTTCTGATAGTACTGATGCTTTTATATTTGCTTGTATTCCGATTGTATATTTTTACGGAAGTTTATATTTTAAAGCCAAAGCCGAAGAAAAACGTCCAATTGGAGCATTACTTTCCATTTTTGCGGTAGTAATTTTGTTTTGGGCAGTATTCAAATTAAATGGTTCTGCACTTACAACTTGGGCAGATAGGTATACTGATAGGCAAGTTACAGGCACAACCGAGAAAGTTTTTTCTACTTTAGTTCAATCAAAAGAAATAGAATTTAAAAAAGCAGAAACTGAATTATATGATGAGAAATTTCGACTTCAAAAAGAATTCGGTGAAGTCAAAAAAGTAGTTGATTATCCTATTTATTTTAGAAATGCAAATAAAGAAACTCTGCCGCAAGAAGGAAGTAAAATAAGCGTCTGGGTTACTAGTTTAAGTCAATCCATAAATCCAGGTTGGGTAATTATTTTGACTCCTTTAGTTGTAGCATTTTTTACTTTTTTAAGAAGCAGAAAAAAAGAACCTTCAACACCAACAAAAATCGCCTTCGGATTATTAATTTCTGCATTATCCGTTTTAGTAATGGTTGCAGCCGTTCATATTGGTAACAATGGAACCGAAAAAGTATCCGTTTGGTGGTTAGTTGCCAATTACGGAATTATAACTATTGGAGAATTATTTCTCAGTCCGATGGGATTATCAATAGTATCCAAATTATCTCCAAAAAATATCACCGCATTAATGATGGGCGGATGGTTTTTGTCAACGTCTATCGGCAATAAATTATCCGGAGTCTTAGCTAGTATGTGGGATACTTATGACGATAAAGCAAACTTCTTTTGGGTAAACTTCGGGTTATTAATGTTCGCAACAATATTGATGTTTGCATTGGTAAAAAATCTAAATAAAGTAATGAAAGACCACGGAATAAATTAATTATGGAAACAAATCAAACTCTAGAACAAATTCAAGACTTTAAAGGAAAATATCCAAAACAATTGTGGTATTTATTCTTTAGCGAAATGTGGGAACGCTTCAGTTTTTATGGTATGCGAGGAATGTTGGTCATTTTTATGGTCAATCAATTAATGATGGATGAAAAAACTGCCAATCTTCAGTATGGTGCTACTCAAGCATTCGTTTATGCTTTTACTTTTATTGGCGGATTGTTTGCAGATAAAATTTTAGGTTACAGAAAATCTCTTTTTTGGGGTGGATTATTAATGATTGTGGGAAGTATAATATTAGCAATCGATCCAAAACAATTTTTCTTTTTCGGGATTAGTTTTACCATAATCGGTACAGGTTTTTTTAAACCAAATATTTCTACAATGGTAGGAAAATTATACAAAGACGATGATAATAGAAGAGATGCAGGTTTTTCTCTTTTTTATGCAGGTGTTAATCTTGGTGCATTAATTGGTGGATATATTTGTATCGCTGTAGCAAATGGAACGCTTTGGGAATCAATTGTGCCTTTAAATTTGCGTTGGAATGTTGCCTTCGGATTTGCAGCATTTGTAATGATAATAAGCTTGTTGACTTTTACTCAAACTCAAAAAAGTTTAGGAGAAATTGGACTTTCACCATTAGCTCATCTAGAAAATTCTAAAAGAAAAACATACGAAATAATTACTTATGTAGGTTCATTATTGATTATTCCAATTATTATGACAATGGTTGCCAAAACAGAGTATACAGATTATTTTATGTTTATTATTGGACCTTGTGCTTTATTCTATTTGTTTTATGAAATGAGAAATTTCAGTATAGTTGAAAACAAAAAACTTATGGCTGCTTTGGTTTTTATAATTTTTTCTATTTTCTTTTGGGCATTTTTTGAACAAAGCGGTGGTTCGTTGAGTTTGTTTGCAGCCAATAATTTAAAAAATACGGTATTAGGAATTAAATTAGACCCAAACGGTGTAAACAATTCAGCAAATTCATTTTTTGTAATTGCATTTGCTGCATTACTTGGATTACTTTGGTTGTGGATGAATAAACAAAAAATCGAACCCAATACTGTTGTAAAATTTGGACTAGCATTTTTATTTCTTGCTGGTGGTTTTTGGGTATTTTATTACACTCAATTTTTTTCAGATTCTAGCGGAAGAACATCATTAGATTTATTTACTTTCGGTTGGTTTATTATCACATTTGGAGAACTTTGTTTATCACCAATTGGAATGTCTGCAATGACAAAATTATCACCACAAAAAACACAAGCAGTTATTATGGGTATGTGGTTTCTTGCAAGTGCTTATGGTCAGTATTTTGCAGGATTGTTAGGTGCCAATATTGCCGAAACTTCAGAAAACGCATCAAATGTTGAAAAACTTATAGTATATGCTAATGGATATAAGCAACTAGCAATTTATGCATTAGTCGCTGGAATTATTTTAATAGTTATTTCACCTTTTGTGAAAAAATTAATGCAAGATGTTAAATAAAATCATTATTTTTCGGCACTGTTTTTGAATTGAATAAATTATAAAATTGATAAAATGAAAAAATTACTTATTGCATTACTACTTATAGTTGGTTCTATTTCTGCTCAAGCACAAGAAGAATTGACTTGGCATACTGATATGAATAAAGCTATCGAAGTTTCTAAAAAAGAAAACAAACCTCTGTTTTTGTTTTTTACAGGAAGTGATTGGTGTGGTTGGTGTATTCGTTTGCAAAAAGAAGTATTCAAAACTCCTGAATTTGTAAAATGGGCAAAAGAAAAAGCCGTTTTAGTTGAACTAGATTTTCCTAGAAGAACTCCTCAAGTTCCTGAAATTCAGAAACAAAATATGGAGTTACAACAGGTTTTTGCAGTTAGAGGTTATCCAACTGTTTGGTTTGCAAAAGCTGGAATGGTTGAAGGCAAAATAAATTATGAACAACTAGGAAGTACTGGTTATGTTGCTGGTGGTCCAGCTGCTTGGATTTCTGGTGCTGACCAAATTGTTGCAAAATTTGTTCCTTATCCTGTTAGCAAAAAATCAAAAGCTAAGAAAAAGAAAAAAACAGCTTAGTTTTTTAATAAATAGTATAGAATCCCTTTTCATATGTTGAATGAAAAGGGATTTTTTGTTTCAAACATGTTCGTTTCCAACACCCTATATATGTTTTATAATTACTTGCATCGGCAATAATTATTTTTGGTTTATACTCTTGCAACAATCTCTCTAAATTTATTTTTGGAGATTGTCTAAAGAGAATAATATCAGGATTTATATTATACGGAATAATACCCAAACTATCTACAATTATCATTTTTTTATTATTGAAGAAAAAAACATTTTGAATTGGTTTTTGTTGTTTGAGATTACAAAAATTTGCAGTCAAATAGGATTTTAATATCGATTTGTTTTTAAAAGATTCATTTGTGTAAATTGTAACTTGTTTTCCAACTCGTTCTGCAATTAATGTTTCTTTTTTTACATCAAAAACAATATATTCTACTTTTTTTGTATTTGACCATTGTGTACCAAAATAGATTATTTGTATAATTATAATAGAAAACAGAACACCTACTAATTTATTATAACTTGGTTTTTTAAACCAAATAATTATTACAATAATGAGTAAGTATAATCCAATTAATAAATACCAATTGAACGCAATATCTTTTATAATAAATGATTCGAATGAAGCTATCCAGTTTATAATTGCATTCAAAATCTTGACACTACCTTCAAGAAGTTTTGAAAGTAATACAGGAACACAATCAAATGACGCCAAAATCATTACAAAAACTCCCAATGCCATTATGATTCCTAATCCTGGTAGTATAAGTAAATTGGTGATAAAAAACAATCCTGGAAATTGATGAAAATAATAAATGCTTAATGGCAAAGCGCCAATTTGTGCTGCAAATGATACCGTAATGATGTCCCAAAAATAAAGAACTATTTTATTTTTTGGTGTCCATATTTCTGATAACAAAGGTTGTAACCAAAGAATAAAAAATAATGCCACATAACTCAACTGAAACCCAACATCTAGAATAAAAGAAGGTTGAAAAAGTAAAATAATTAATATAGAAACCAATAAGGTATGAAAAACATTTGTTCGTCTCTTGAGATGCATACCAATGGCAACAAACGAAAACATAGTCACAGATCGAACAACTGAAGGTGAAAGTCCTGCTATTAGGGCAAACATCCATAACGCTATTATAATAATGGTCAATTTTATAATTGAACCATATTTTGATTTAGGCAACGGTTTTAATAAAAAAGTTACAAAAAGCAATAGATAACCCACGTGCAAACCCGAAACAGACAACACATGAATTGCTCCTGCATATTGATAATCTTGAATAATCTCTTGTGATATATCTTGTTGTTGTCCAAGAATTAATGCAGCAATAACATTTAATTCTGTTGTAGCAAATCCAGTTTTTTTTAGATTGTGAAGTATACGAGATCTTAATTTTTCTGAATAATACCAAATGTCGGTTATTGGTTTTGGATTTATTCGTACATCAAAACCATCTACATACACTTGTGCAAATATCGATTTGTTGGTGAGATAAGAGCCATAATCAAATTGGTCTGGATTATGAACAGGTTTATGTTTGATTATTGAACCTTTTAGAAGTAATTGTGTTCCGACTTTAAGTTTTTCTACAGGAATATGTTTGTCAATATTTACCAATATTTTACCTGAACTTTTCTTTGAATCTATTTTGTTTACAACAGCTACAAATCGATTATTATATTGTGAACTTTTGAGTTTATCCCTTAATACAACTTCTAGAAGATGCTCTTTATTTTCTTTGATTTGATGAATATAATTGTCTTTTTTGAAGTAACCATTATGAATAACTTGTGTAGAAATCCCTATGCAAAAAGTAAGTAAATAGGTAATGATTCCATAAGAAATACTTTGCTTGATATTTTTTTTAGAAACTAAATAAGCAACAAAAAAACCAATAAAAGTAAGCAATACAAAAAGAAAACTCAATTCTGGATTTGGTTTTACAAAAAATGAAAACAAAATTCCAAAAACAAAGGCAATTGTAATTTTCGTTAAAGGAAACTGCATTACTTTCATAAAAGCAAAGTAAGCAATTTTAACAATAAAAATAGTGTTATTCTAAAATTCTATTAGCTTGCGCAAAAGTTCTACCATAATACGCTTCTTTGGTAGATGAAATAATAACACCACTTGAAGTTGATGAGTGAATAAATTTTATTTCGTCATCATTAACCTCAATGACCATTCCAACGTGATTGATGACACTTTTTCCATTAGTTCTAAAGAAAATTAAATCTCCTTTTCGAATTTCATTATTATTTAATTTTCTCCCTTTTTTTGCCATATCAATAGACGATCTTGGCAAGGAAATATCATACTTTTTAAAAACACAATACATCAATCCAGAACAATCAAAACCATCTGGAGTTGTACCACCAGTTTTGTATTTTGAACCTAAATTATCTGATGCGGCATTTATCAATTGTTTTACCAAATAACTTGAATCGTCAACATTTATAACATAATCATCGTCATTATTATTGTTTAAAATTCTTTTTTTGTCTGTTTTTTTTGAAGCTGTTTCTTTTTTTTCTGTTTTTGTATTTTGTTTAGTAACAGTTTTCGAATTATCAGGCATTCTATAAACTCCTTTTTTCTGAGCTATGGTTTTTGATGTAACAATACTGGCAGTTGGTTTGCAACTTGCAAATGCTGTAATGATAAGAAGTATGGTTATTAATTTTTTCAAAAGAGTATTTTTTATTCAGGTAATTAATTAAAATAAACGCAATTATTGCAAACTTCGTACAATTAATTTTGCTGTTTTTTCACTTGCTCCAATTCCGCCCAATTTTTGTTCTAGTAATTCGTATTCCAATAAAAGTTGTTTTCGATATTCGATATTTAGAATTTTTTGCAATTCGGTTTTAATATTTTTTGTATTGCATTGTTCTTGAATTAGTTCGGTTACAACTTCTTTGTCCATAATCAAGTTTACTAACGAAATATATTTGAGTGTAATAATTCTTTTGGCAATTTGATACGAAGCCCAACTTCCTTTATAGCAAACAACTTCTGGAACTTTAAATAATGCAGTTTCTAAAGTTGCAGTACCAGAAGTTACCAATGCAGCTTTGGCATGATTTAATAAATCATAGGTTTTGTTAGAAATAAAATGAATATTTTTATTTTTTAAAAAAGGTAAATAAAAATCATATTCTTGACTTGGAGCACCAGCAATAACAAACTGATAATCTTGAAAATCACTTACAACTGATAACATAACG
>JAYTVI010000043.1:0-7429 GCA_043744095.1 Flavobacterium sp. | reverse complement strand
CACGCTCAAACTGGAGAAATGGCAGAGCGGTCGAATGCGGCAGTCTTGAAAACTGTTGACTGTCACAGGTCCGGGGGTTCGAATCCCTCTTTCTCCGCCAGTAAATTTAAAAACCCCTTATAAACATTGAGTTTGTAAGGGGTTTAATTTTTTGGGGGACATTGCGGGGGACGGAACGAATCGTTAGCTTTAAATAGATTTACTATTTTTCTGTTTGTTTATCCAATCTTTTATTTTAAAATCTATCTCTTTTTGCCAATCTTTTACATTGTTATTTACTGCAATTGAAATCACGCTACATTCTTTGTCTGATAAGTTGCTAATATCTTTATCGAAGTACATTCCGCTACTAATATTAGATATATTATTTGGATAAACTAAAGCAACTCTATCGGCATTAAAATAATCGGAGTAAACATACATTTGTCTCAAATCTTCTGGCGACGGATTGTAACCATTTAAGTTTTTCCATTTAGTATCTAAAACGATATTTTCATTTTCTTGTTCAATTAAAATATCTGGTTTCATTTTTGAACGTTTACCATTTTCTGGTTTCCAAAAATATTTGTAGGATTGGGCTTTAATTTTTGTTTCTGTACTTTTATGTTTTTTCAAACTTATATATATGAATTGCTCCCAAAGTAGATTCATATCAAACATTAAAGCTAAAACATGATTTCGACCTTTGTTTACATCTGGATGGTATTGCAATAATATAAGTTTTGAAATTTCAATGGCTTTTTTATATTGCTGATTTTTTCGATTGAAATTTAGTTTTATAAAAGTATTTTCACTAATCTTAATTTCAGGCATTTCTGGAAACATTAGTAGTAAAGTACCAATTCTACTATTTAATGCTGTATTCGTGTTTATTTGCTTCAATAATCTAATTGTTTTATAGATTATAAAATGTAAAGTATGTTCGACATCATAAGTTGAAAATTTTGTGTAAAATCGTTCTTTATGAATAATATTTTGTTGAATGTGCTTACCAAATTGTAAACTTCCTTTTAAAGCTTTTACATTAGCTGTTTTCTTACGGTATTGTTTTACTAATCCCGAATGAATCAGATATTCTACTTCTTTTACAAACATTTCAAAATATAAATCGAGAACGGTATTTGGTTTAATTTTTAAATTACTTGAACTTGTTTGTTTTATGTCAAATCCTCCAACAGCTCGTAACATATTTATTAAAATATCACGCCATTTTTTATCCTCAACGTCAGAGTGTAGATTTTTGTCTGCTTTTGGCAAAACTTCTATTAAAGTTTTTCCAACTTGTATAACTCCAACGTGTTCGTTAAACTGAACTCCATTATGAATTAATTTAAAAAACGGAACTCCAATTCCATAATATTTTTGCAATGCTAAATATTGTTCTGGAGACAATCGTTTCCCAACTAATAGTTTTTCGTACTCAAAAACTGTTATATGCAATTTGTAGTTATTCAATTTTATCTTTCATTAAAAGTTTTATTGCTTTTTCAAAAGTCATTTCGATATTACCTAAAATATGTTTATGATTATTTTTTCGATAATCTATTATTTCAAAAATATTTTTTTCATCATAATCACCAGTATTATCGTAATCATCAAAATCAGCAAATGAATCTGTGTTTTTATCCCATAGCTTTTGTCTTACAAAACCTTTACCCAACACCAAACCAATTTTTCCGTAATCCCCAAAAAAGTATTCTTGTAATAGTGGAATTATACATTTGTAAAATGATTCAATAAATGTATCATTATCCTTATTTATGAAATAGGAATGACCAATTGCATGGTCTTTGTCTAATAATTTTTCAATTCGTAGATTAACTATTTTTAAAATACTAGAAGCTGGATAATTAAAAATTGCATTTTGAATTTCATCTAAATCATAATTTGGTGGCATTTCCTCAAAACTAAATCTTCTTCTTAACGCTGTATCTAATGCCTCAACACTTCGATCCGCTGTGTTCATAGTTCCAATAATATAAACATTTGAAGGTACTCCAAATTCTTTTTTACTATATGGTAAAGTTACTTTTAATGCTTCGGGTTTTCCAATTCGTTTGTCTTCCTCAATTAATGTAATAAGTTCTCCAAAAATTGCTGAAACATTACCTCTATTAATTTCATCAATAATTAATACATAAGGTTGTACGGGTAGCTCTTTTTCTTGTTTTACAACTTTGAAATTTTTATTAATCTTATCATTTATAAAATTTAAAACTGACCAATACGCTGTTGAATTTGAACCTCCAATAACTTCTCTAAATTCTTTATCTATATTTTTTACAATTGTCAAATCTGGGAATACTTCTTGAAGTTTTCTAGTTCTTTGGTATGAAATAGTATATTCTTTTGCATCATCAGAGTAAATAGGTTTTAATTTTAAATTTCCTCTCCCAGAAATTTCCATTACTTTTAAACCTAAATTTGCAGTCTGAATAGACATAAACAGCGGTTTTTTTGCTTCTAAACCTCGTTCCACTTCACTAACTAAATCGTCCCAAGCATCATCAAAGCTGTAATTTTCTGTAACATCATTTGATGCTACTTGTATTTTTTTTGCATTCTCAACAATAATTTTAAAAATACCGTCTTCAACTTCATAAACAACTTGTTTATTTTCATTTTCATCTTCATCAACTTTCGGTTTTATTCCTTCAATAAAATCTTCATAACTCATACTTTGATGAAACGTAGTAAACATAATTTGATTTGCACTTACCAACCTATCATATTCATTTTTTACTGCTTGCCTATCCTGATTTAAGTTAAAATTTGGATTGGCAATTGAAATTGCTTTATTTATTGAATTGTAGGTTTTTCCCGTGCCTGGAGGACCATACAAAATTTGATTCAAGGGAATTTTTGCCAACATAATTTGATATTCTTTAATAATTTCTTCTGCTTTTATATAACTTATAATTGCTTCTACACAATCTGGTAACTTTGATTCTAAAAAAATAAGAACATTTTTTAATCCAAAATTATAACTATCAATTCCTGCAAATGTTGTTGGGTTGTTATGTGTAGCAATATTGTGAGCAACTGGATTTTCACATTTATAAAGATAATTTACTTTAATGGCTGGCTTAACTCCATTACTAACCATATCAATTGTTGGTCCTTCAAAATCATAAACGGATTCAGCTATTGCGACACCATTAAAATGATTTTTACCCATAACAAAAATCAAGTCTCCAATCACTAATGAGTTTACCCAAGGTGGAATAGCTTTTTTACCGTGCTCAATTTTTTTTAAATCAACTTTTTTGTAATTTATTGTTTCATTCAGCCAATCAAAAGTTAATAAATCATAATTTCTTAAAATGTTCCATTTTCCAGAATCTGCGCAACGCCAAATATTTTTAAATTTTTCTCGTATTTTTTTTTCAAGTTCAATCATATTTAATTTTTTCTCAATTACTTCAAATCCTAATTTTTCTAAAAATATTTTTATCGGTTTTCCTCCTCCTAAACTTGGAACATTAATTTTAGGATTTTCAGCTTGCAAATATTCAAACGCTTTAGCTATTACTTCTTTTGTTGGATAACTTTTGCCTTTGTAAAGTAAATCGTAAATTCTACTATTATTTTCTTTATCCCAAATATTTTTATCCAAAAACTCAATTGCTCTAACGATACAATTTTGCCAGATTAATTTTTCTTCGTTATCCACTTATTTAATTTTTTTAATTGTTTCCAAACTATATCCTTCGTGCCAAAAATAAATATCTACCAACTTCAAAAGTGGATAGTGAAATCCTTGTGATATTTTTAATTCACTTTGAAGTTTTAATAATTCACATTTATAATTTTCAACAAAACCAAATACCTCATCAAAACTTTTTGTATTGAATTTTGTAAAGCTAAAACCAGAGCCATTAACCCCAAGATTAAAATATCTGTCAAATGCTGGACAACACCCTAAAGTTCCAAGGATTATTTTTGAAATTAAAGTATCTGTTGGTTTTCGCTCTTTTAATTCATTTTTATTGTCAAAGTAAGTGTAAAAGTTGTAATGATTAAATAATTGCTTGTGCAGTTCTAAAATATCCTTTTTTTGAAGTAATGAAACTTCAAAATTTATATCACACCTCAAATGATAAAATTTTCTAATTATTTTAATTGCTCCTAGATGTATTTTATAACTTTTTTGTAGTAATGCTGCTGAACCTCTATACATTCCCCAACTGGCTAAATAAAACCCTAAATGCAATGCAAGAAAATCATCATCTTGGTTTAAGTCTGTGAAAGCTTCATAACAATGTTGCCAAGAATCGTATCTATTATGTTTATCGCTTTCTATTAATTTATAGAAATTTCTTATTTTATCTGTATTAATTACTAGTGATTTGATATGCTTAATATTTTGCGTTCAATAAAAATTACTTTAATCATCTAAAAAAGAACAATCGGTATTTACATTAATTAAATTTTGAAAATAATTTTCGTCTGGAACTATTTTTAAGCCAAATTTAAAAGTCCCGTAAGAGCTGTAATTGAAATCTAAATGATGTTGAGGGTGTTTTTTACCATTTTCGTTATCCAAATCATTATCATATCTTAAATATGCTGGCTCAAAACGAAATATTTCCTCAAGTAACGAAAAACTATCTTCATCAATATCATTACTTTGGGAATAAAAATCTATCGGAGATGGATTTAATTTAAAATCTGGATTGTCTAAAATTGAAATTATAGCTGAAATACTTTTATTATCTAATTTTCTTCCCGAATATGACGTAATTTTTTTAACAACATTATTTTCTGTTTCTACATTAAAAGGGAATGAAATACTATAAAATTTTTCATTTTGATAAAAAAAAAGCCTACTCATTTTATCAATTACTAGTCTAATTTTACTATTGCACTTTGAAGTGTCTGGCAGATAATCAATTAAGAAAATTTTTGCAGCTATTACAATAATTTTTGCATAATCTGTTTTATCTCTAATTGGTATGGCAAAATCTCTTTCTTGAAATAATAAAATATCTTTTTCAATTACTTTCACGTTATTGATTTTTAATATATTTTAAATTGTCTTTAATAAATTCCGTTAAAGTTTCAGCATCGCTTTCTAACATTTCCATTTGTTGAGTTAAATTCAGTAGCTTATCTTGGTTCTTTTTATCAACTCCCAGAGATTTAAAGATACCCATCATTAAATCATAATGAGAAATATTTTTTAATCTATACTCAAATCTGGTTCTAATTTGTTTTTTCTCAGTATCAGACGGCTCATCAATTATCATTTCTTTATTAGTAATTATTTCATTCAAACCAATTTTCATTTCTTTAGTTAAGCCTACATCTTCTGTTGAAGGCAAAAGTAAATATGATTTAATAAATGATCTTGTTAGCATGGTATAAAGCGAATTTCTATAACTTGAACTGTTAGTAATTTTTTTTGTTATACAAATTACAAACGGAAATTCTAAACCTTTTACATTATTTCTATTACTAATTAAAATAGTATTTGGCAATTTTTCTTTTGTTTCATAAGTTTTATTTACATCCCAATTAAATTTTTCATGAATTTTAACTTCTAATAAATCAGCAATTCCATATATATGGTTACCAGTATCTAACAAAATAATTCCAATATCATCACAAGTTACAGAACTATTTTCATTAATAATCTCATCAATAATTTCAATTACGCCATCAGAATAACTATTTTTAAAATCAACAATTTTAATACTTTCAAAATTATCATCAATATCTTCAAATCTTCTTAAAGGTTCTCTACTTAAATGATATTTTGAGTTTTTGATTTCTACATTGTAGCCACAATCAATCCATTCCTTCTCTTCGAGCCATCGAAATTTGGTTTTTTCAAATAATCCCATTCCAAGCCCGTGTGCAAACATCAATGTTTTAGGGTCTGTTCTATAACACTTTCCTAAAAGAAAATCAGGTTCAATTGTACTAGATATTTCCTCATCAAAAATACTCTGAAATATGTCTCCTGCTATGTACAGGTTTTTTTCGGTTACCAATTCGCATAATTCAAAAAAAGTTTCATCAAAATCTTGACTTTCATCTATGAACATATATGTAAAAGCAAATTTCATTTCAGAATCCTTATATTTCGATTTGATGTCATCTATTGCAATCTGACAAAATTTTCCGAAAGAAATTTGATATGAATATCTATAAAAAGGAATTTGATAAAAAGCACAAATATATCTGTAAGCGCCAGAATGTATAAAAGAGCTTGAACCCCAAGAGTTTGTACACCATAATCTTTTTTGCCATTCAATCTGTTGTTCTACTTTCATAAAATTAAAGAAAACAGGAATGCGTTTTCGTAAATTATCAGCTAGAACTTTGCTATGACAAGTAAAAAATATTGTAGATGCACTCTCGTTTATATATAAATCTTTCAGTTTGTGCAGTAACAATTCTGTTTTACCTGTTCCAGACAAACCTTGTATTCTTATCTTTTTTTTATCAGGCTTTTCATAAACAAACCTTGTTTGGTCTCCATCAAAAAGTTGTATCTTTTGTTTAACTTTATCTAAAGTTGTTATAGGTACTTCCTGTTTTACTCTATCAATGTCATTGATACTTCCTATGAATAGTGATATTAGTAAATCTAATTTCTTTTTGTCATTATCGTCTGTAAGTTCAGTTTCTTTAAAAAAAATATTAATGTCTGAGATTCTATGATAATTAATGTTAAATTCAATTAACGAATCTCTCCAAATTCTTGTTCTACCAATTACATCTTTGTAAAGGTATTTATCAGAAATAGAGCCAACGTCCTCTATTACGTCTTCTATATAATCTTCAAACTCTGTTTTACTATCACCAAAATCAATAATTGTTATTTTATTATTAGGAGACAAAATAATTAATGCTTGAGTATATTTATAAGAATATTTTTGATCTGTCAACGGACTATCTAAAATGTAAATTAGTTTTTTATTTTGACTTGAATAGTCTTCTAATTTACTCAAGAATTCTCCATTTTGAGCATTTTTATTAGCTTGTAGGAAAAAATAACTACTCATATTGATTTTATTAAATTGTTAAAAAATCGACTTTAATTGTGCAGTCGATTAAAAGCTTTACTTAATTTTTAGGATATATTCCATTTTCTCGCATCCAAACTAGATGGTTTTCTAAATCAGGTTGTTTGAATTTTTCTTTTTCTTTTGACCAATCATAAAACTTGAAAATAATAAGACTGTCATTTACTAATTCGGTATTTATTATTGCTTCTTTCCAACAGGCGTATAGCGTTGCAACAGCTTCAATATCTTGCGATTTAAATTTCCTGAAGGTTGAAATTAAGATTCTTATGGTTTCTGCTTGTTCTGCAAAATATTTATTAAAATCTTCGGAATGTTTACCGCAATTTTCTAAAGGTATATATTTCAAACCGTCCCCGTTTTGATATTTAAACCATTTTTTTTCTTCAAATTGC
>JAYTVI010000042.1:0-7487 GCA_043744095.1 Flavobacterium sp. | reverse complement strand
ATTGACTTACTTAAAATTAACAAAACTAAAACTTGGAATTTTAGTAAACTTTAATACCGAAAACGTACTCAACTCAATTTTTAGAAAAGTAAACGATTTATGAAAAATAAAAAAAGGAAAATAATCTTGATTTCTGCGTTTTTCTGCTTATTCTGCGGTATATTAAACGCACAAACAGCAATAACGCATCAAACTGCAATAGAAACGGCTTTAAATAATAACTCAACCGTTAAAAGTGAACGATTAAAAGCAGATTATCAACAAAAATTAATTAAAACAGCAAACAATTTTCCTGCGACAAATGTAGTGGCAGATTATGGACAGATTAATAGTTTTTACAATGATAATCGCGTTGGTATTTCCCAATCATTCAACTTTCCAACAGTTTATTCAAGACAGAAAAAACTGTTCAATGAAGAATGGAAAACAGCAACTTTAAACGTCACTATGAAAGAAGCCGAACTTGAAAAAGCAGTTACACAAACTTTCTATTCGCTAATTTATCTGAATGAAAAAGAAAAACTACTTCAAAAAAGTGATACTATTTTTTCGGAATTTCTAAAAAAATCTGATTTGAGATTTAAAAAAGGAGAAAGCAATATACTAGAAAAAACGACAGCTGAAACCCAACGAGGAAACATCAAAATGCAATTACTTCAACTACAACATGAAAAAGAAGTAATGAAAAGTCAATTTCAATTGCTATTGAATTCGAAAACAAATTATAGTACTAAAGCCGACAATTTCAAGTTGATTTTAGATAAGACTATTGACAGTACTTTGGTAGCGCAACACCCTAATCTTAAAGTTTTAGAACAACAAAAGAACGTCAGTTTGGCATCGACTAAATTAGAAAAATCTAAATTGCTTCCTAGTCTAACATTGGGTTACAACAACACTTCTATAACTGGAACTGGAGCAAATGATGTTATTTATGATAAATCTACTCGATTTCAAGCAGCTCAAGTTGGACTTGGAATTCCGTTATTTGGAGGTTCTCAAAAAGCAAAAATTGCTGCTTCAAAAATTGCTGAAACCATTACAGAAAACGAGCTTCAAAAAGAGAAAATGCTACTTCAAAAACAATATCAAACAGTCTTTTCTCAGTATCAAACCAATCTCGAAAAACTAGATTATTTTGAAAAAACGGCAATGCCAAATGCTGATACAATCACCAAAACTGCCAATTTGCAATTCTTAAACGGAGAAATTAATTATCTGGATTGGGTAATGCTAATCAATCAAAGTATTTCTATAAAAAGCAATTATATTGACACCATTTTGGCATTTAACGAAAGTGTAATTCAACTAAACTATCTTACTTCTAAACAATAAATTAATGAAAAAATTAGTACTAATAACATTTCTATTTCTAGGTTTTGCTAGTTGCAATTCTAAAAAAGAAGAAGAAAAATCAGCTACAAATTTAAGTTCAACTTCAGTAAGTTTAACCGATGCGCAACTAAAAAATGCAACAATTGAAATAGGGAAACTTGAAAAAAGAAGCATTTCATCGACCATGAAAGTTACCGGAAAAATTGACGTTCCGCCTCAAAATATGTTTTCGGTAAGTATGCCACTTGGTGGTTATTTAAAAACAACAAAACTTTTACCTGGACTTCATCTTTCAAAAGGCGAAGTTATTGCAACAATGGAAGATCAAGAATATGTGCAGTTGCAACAAGATTATTTGACTACAAAATCGAAATTGTATTTTTCAGAAAAAGAATACGAACGCCAAAAAGAATTGAATCAAAGTCAAGCCAGTAGCGACAAGGTTTTTCAACAAGCCGATTCTGATTATAAATCGTTGAGAATAACATTAGCAGGATTAGGCGAAAAACTGAAATTAATCAACGTAAATCCGAATTCATTATCAGAAAAAAATATTTCTAAAAGTGTGAATATGTATTCGCCAATTAACGGATTTGTATCTAAAGTTAATGTCAATATCGGAAAATATGTAAATCCTTCAGATGTGTTGTTTGAACTAATAAATCCATCTGACATTCATTTGAATTTGAAAATATTTGAAAAAGACATCACCAAATTATCTATAGGTCAAAAACTAGTAGCTTATACCAATAATCAACCTGAAAATAAGCACAAATGTGAAATTTTATTGATTAGTAAAGATTTATCTATTGACGAACATTCGGCTGATGTACATTGTCATTTTGAAAATTACGACAAAAAGCTCTTACCAGGAATGTATATGAATGCCGAAATTGAAGTAAAAAGCAATGATGTCTTAACGCTTCCAAAAGATGCTATTGTAAATTTTGAAGGAAAAGAATATATCTTTGTAGTAGAGAATAAAAATCTGTTTAAAATGACTGCAGTTAATACAGGAACTTCTGAAAATGGATTTGTAGAAATTTTAGAAGCAGAAAATTTATCGGTAAAATCAATAGTAATCAAAGATGCATACACATTATTAATGAAATTAAAAAACAAAGCAGATGAGTGATTCAATGATAACAATCGACAATTATTTAGACAATCATTACATCCATAGAAGTAATTGGTTAAGAGCAGCAGTTTTGGGTGCAAACGATGGAATAATTTCTATTTCTAGTCTTGCTATTGGTGTAGCTGCTGCAAGTTCAACTAGAGAACCTATCATTTTGGCAACTGTTGCTGGACTTGTTGCTGGTGCATTATCGATGGCAGCTGGTGAATATGTATCTGTAAGTTCACAAACTGATACTGAAAAAGCTGATATCGAAAGAGAAATTCAAGAGCTTAAAGAAATGCCCGAAGAAGAATTACAAATTTTAGCTCAAATTTATGAAAAAAGGGGACTGAAAAAAGAAACTGCACTGCAAGTAGCCATTGAATTGACAGAAAAAGATGCCTTAGGAGCACACATTAGAGACGAATTGGGCATTAATGAAATTAGTCAAGCTAATCCTATTCAAGCTGCATTAGCATCAGGAGCAGCATTTTCAGTAGGTGGAATTATGCCACTTTTGGTTATTCTATTTGCTCCTATAATAAGTATGGAATATTGGCTATATGGTTTTACGCTGCTTTTCCTTATTATTTTAGGAACAATGGCAGCAAAAACGGGTGGTTCAAATATTACAAAAGCAATCTTGCGAATTACAATTTGGGGAACAATTGCAATGGTGTTATCGGCATTAGTAGGATATGCATTTGGTGTAAATGTTTAATATATTTTTAAAAACAACTAAGAATCCTGCTTTTGCGGGATTTTTTATTTTAAAGTTGTACAGACAGATGGCTGTCCTTCTAAATCATTATAATTTTTAATAACTTCTAAAATCCAATAATCAAAAATCAATTTATCTGATTATCTTTGAAGCATTATAATTTTTAACTACAGACAATGTCAAACACACAACAACTACAAAATCTAACAACACAAGTACGAAGAGATATTCTTCGAATGGTACATGCCGTAAATTCTGGTCATCCTGGAGGTTCTTTAGGATGTGCTGAGTTTTTAGTTGTACTTTACCAACATCTAATGAAACGTAACGAAGGTTTTGATATGGATGGTATAGATGAAGATTTGTTTTTTCTCTCAAACGGTCATATCTCTCCTGTTTTTTATAGTATTTTGGCAAGAAGTGGTTACTTCCCTGTTGCTGAATTAGCTACTTTTAGGAAACTTAATTCTCGTTTGCAAGGACATCCAACTACGCACGAAGGTTTGCAAGGTGTTCGTATTGCTTCTGGATCTTTGGGTCAAGGTATGTCAGTAGCAATCGGAGCTGCACAAGCAAAAAAGCTTAACAATGACAACCAACTTATTTATACGCTTCACGGTGATGGTGAACTTCAAGAAGGTCAAAACTGGGAAGCAATAATGTATGCTTCTGCAAAAAAAGTTGATAATCTAATTGCAACAATAGATCTAAACGGAAAACAAATTGATGGAACTACAGATGAAGTTTTGCCAATGGGAAGCATTAAAGCAAAATTTGAAGCTTTTGATTGGGAAGTAATAGAAATAAAAGAAGGTAATTCTATAGATGCAATAATTGCCGGAATGAATGATGCAAAATCTAGAACCAGAAAAGGAAAACCAGTATGTGTATTATTACATACCGAAATGGGTAATGGTGTAGATTTTATGATGTATAGTCACGCTTGGCACGGAAAAGCACCAAATGATGAGCAACTTGCAAAAGCATTAGAACAAAATATAGAAACTTTAGGAGATTATTAAAATGTGATATGTCTTATGCAGTTTGCCATATGTTTACTGCTATAGTCTATTGCTTACAGCATTAAAAAAATGAAAAAATATACAAATACAGGAAGTAAAGATACACGTTCAGGTTTTGGAGCTGGAATCACAGAATTAGGTCAAAAAAATGAAAAAGTTGTTGCACTTTGTGCCGATTTAATAGGTTCATTAAAATTTGATGATTTCAAAAAAAATCATCCAGACCGTTTTTTTCAAATTGGTATTGCAGAAGCCAACATGATTGGAATTGCAGCAGGATTAACAATTGGAGGGAAAATTCCATTTACAGGAACATTTGCAAACTTTTCTACAGGAAGAGTTTACGATCAAATACGTCAATCGGTTGCATATTCTGATAAAAACGTCAAAATATGTGCTTCTCACGCCGGATTAACATTAGGAGAAGATGGAGCAACACATCAAATTCTTGAAGATATTGGTTTGATGAAAATGTTACCCGGAATGACAGTAATAAACACTTGCGATTACAATCAAACCAAAGCAGCAACATTAGCCATTGCAGATTATCACGGACCAGTATATTTGCGTTTCGGAAGACCTGTTGTACCTAACTTTACTCCCGAAAACGGAAAATTTGAAATCGGAAAAGCTATTCTATTAAATGAAGGCTCAGATGTAACAATTGTTGCCACAGGTCATCTTGTATGGGAAGCACTACTTGCAGCAGAAAAATTGGAAGAAAAAGGTATTTCTGCAGAAGTTATCAATATACATACAATAAAACCTTTGGATGAAGCTGCGATATTACATTCTTTAGAAAAAACCAAATGTATTGTTACTGCAGAAGAACATAATATTTTAGGTGGCCTTGGCGAAAGTATATCAAGAATTTTAGCGCTTAAAAACCCAACACCTCAAGAATTTGTAGCAGTAAATGATAGTTTTGGAGAAAGTGGTACACCTGAACAATTAATGGAAAAATACAAACTAAATAATCAAGCAATTGTTGAAGCTGTAGAAAGAGTAATGAAAAGGAAATAATAATTTATCATTGCTAAATAAATAACAAAAACTCCATTATTTCTAATGGAGTTTTTTGTGGGCGATGAGGGATTCGAACCCCCGACCCTCTGGGTGTAAACCAGATGCTCTGAACCAACTGAGCTAATCGCCCGTAATAGGACTGCAAATATAGATTACTTTTTTGATATTGCAAATATATTTATAGAAAATTATAATATTTCTGAAACCACAAAAGTACTGCCGCCAACATAGATAAAGTCATTGCTTTTGGCGTTTTTCTTCGCATTTTGATAAGCATTTGATACTGAAAGATATGTTTCGCCTTTGAGATTGAATGTTGCTGCTTTTTCTTTTAATATTTCAGCGTCCAAACCTCTTGGGATATTGGGTTTACTGAAATAATAAAGTGCTTTTTGTGGAAACAAAGGCAATATTTCAGCTAGATTTTTATCATTTACGACGCCCAAAACGATATGTAGTCGTTCATATTTCTGATTTTTTAGTTGCTGTAAAACAATTTTTAAACCATGAGCATTATGCGCTGTGTCGCAAATTATGGTTGGATTTTCGCCCAATTGTTGCCATCTGCCTTGTAGATTAGTGTTTTTAATTACATTCAAGAAACCATTTTTAATCGCTTCTTCTGAAATAGAAAGTAACTTTTTATCCTGCAAAACTTTTATGGTTTGCAACACCGTTTTTTTATTCTGAATTTGATAATCGCCAAGCAGTGCAGAAGGATATTCATGTTGAACTACATCGGAGGCAAAGTAAATTTCGGAATTAGTTTCTTTGGATTTAACTAGGAAAACAGGTTTCGTTTCAGGAACATACTCGCCAATAACTACAGGGATTTGCGGCTTGATTATCCCGGCTTTTTCAAAAGCTATGGCTTCTAAAGTATCGCCTAAAAACTGGGTGTGGTCTAATCCGATATTGGTAATAACTGAAACCAATGGTGTAATAATATTGGTAGAATCCAATCGTCCGCCCATGCCAACCTCAATAATATTGATGTCGGTTTTCTGGTTTACAAAATAGTCGAATGCTAAACCCACACTCATTTCAAAAAAACTCAATTCGTTGGCTTCAAAAAACGGCTTGTTTTTATTGATGAAATCCGTAACATAGTGCTCCGAGATAGGCGTTCCGTTGATGGCAATACGTTCGCGGTAATCTTTTAAATGCGGCGAAGTATACAAACCCACTTTATAACCCGCTTCATGTAAAACGGATGCTAAGAGATGCGACGTTGACCCTTTTCCGTTGGTGCCAGCTACATGAATGCACTTCAAATGTTGTTCGGGATTTCCTAAATGGTTGGCTAATAAAACCGTATTGGTAATATCCTTCCGATACGCCGTTGCACCTATTGTTTGGTACATCGGCAATTTGTTAAACATCCAATCCAGCGTTTGTTTGTAGTTCATAATTTTTGAAAAAAAGGAACATCCAATATACTTTTATACGTTTTTTTCGTTTATATTGTGATGCGTATTCAAGAAGTACAAAATTGAAATTAATTTCAGAATTAACAGTAATAAAACAGATAAATATGATTAGTACATTTTTGCAATTACAAACAGACACGCTTGCACAAGCACTTCCTGCGGTTGACAAAGCCAATGCCGCTTTGACCAATGAAGTTTCGGTTTTAGAATTCATTTTCAAAGGTGGTTTATTCTTAATTCCTATTGCCATTTTGTTATTCTATACCATCTATCTCGTTTTTGAGCGCTATTTGTACATCCATAAAGCGGCAAAAATTGACCATCATCTGATGAAAGATATTCGCAATCATTTGAACAGTGCCAATATTGAAATGGCGGTTTCTTCTGCCGAACGAACCGGGAATGCCCAAGGTGCCATCATCAAAGAGGGCGTGCTAAC
Source organism: Flavobacterium sp. (assembly GCA_043744095.1). GTDB lineage: Bacteria > Bacteroidota > Bacteroidia > Flavobacteriales > Flavobacteriaceae > Flavobacterium. The sequence continues at coordinate 394 of JAYTVI010000042.1, read as the reverse complement.
CATCGGTCGTCATATCGGGGAAATTGAATCGAATATGGAGCGCGCTGCCAATATCGAAATTGGGTATATGGAAAAGAAACTAGGACAACTCGGATTGATTGCTGGTATTGCTCCAACGCTTGGTTTTATTGGAACTATTTCGGGAGTTATCAAGATTTTCTATGCCATTTCGGTGACGGAAGACATCAGTATCGGGAACATATCGGGTTGTTTGTATGAAAAAATGATTAGTAGTGGTGCTGGTCTTATTGTGGGTATTATTGCTTATAGTGCCTACCATTTATTCAACGGAAGAATTGACGCGTTCTCGTTATCCATCCAAAAACAAGTATTGGAATTTGTTAATATAATTCAACGACCAAATGGCCATAAAGCGAAATAAACGATTTCATGC
>JAYTVI010000041.1:0-7520 GCA_043744095.1 Flavobacterium sp. | reverse complement strand
CTTTAGAAAAAGAGTGTGGTGCACTGTCATAATGAGAAAGCAAAAGCAGTGCTTTGGTGTTATTTGTACCTTTTATTCTAGCAAGTATATTTCTAGATTTTACGAGATTTCCCCAATCGGTGAGTGTAGTGCCTTCTTGAATTTGAGTTTCTAAACCAAGTTTTTGAAGTTCGGTAACCAAATAATTTTCGACAATTTTATGATTTGCCGAACCAACATAATGTGGTTTTTGGGCAATAGTTTTTATTTGTTCTAATGCTCTATTGGTCGAAAATTCAGAAAAAGATTCGTTTTTAGAAACCCATTGTGGCATCATAAAAAAATAGATAGCAACCACAACACAAGAAAGAAAGACAACCGAGAATAAGGAACTGTAATTTTTTTTCATAGAATATAAATTAAATATCTTTTTTTACCAACATAAAAAAATCATTATCCAACAACATATACCCTTGATCGTATACAAAACAATAGGTGTTTCCGGATTTTGTGTTCAAAATATTAGTATAAAATTCAAAATCAAAACCTTTACTAATCAATTTTGAACGTGTTGTTTTGCTTTTTCCTTCTACATTTAGTTCGCTCAAAATTCGATAATTTTTTCGCAATTTGTTGTTTACATTGCGCATAAAATTAGTACTATCTTTATTTATTTTGTTATTGTAAGCATTTCTGCAACCATCACTACAGAATTTTTTATCCTCGCGACCTACAATTTTTTCACCACATTCAAGACATGTTTTACCCATGTGTTATTAGGATTTTAATATTATTAAGGAGCAAAATGGCTCGGTTTTTTTTTAGTTTCCATTTTCCTGCTTTCCGTTTCAATCTTTATATACTATTTTGGGTCAAAAACCCAAAATAGTATATAAAGGATTTCCACTGCAATCAGGGCTAATAAATATTTTTTTCGTTTACTTGCTTAGAAATTATATCATTTATTTCATAAATAACAGCTTCTGTTTTCATAATGTCGCATTCAGAAAGTATAATATCTTTATAATGTTCATTAAAATTTATTCTCAAAATATCAGATTTAGATTTACCCCAAAAACCAAACAATACTTCAATCATTTTTTCAAAAAAAGAAAAGCTTCTTATCAATTCTACATTTTTTAATTCTTTCAAATTTAGAACACAATTGTCTTTTATATAATCTAAATTATTTATAATTAAATTATTGTTTTCAAGATATATCTCAAAAAGAGGCAGTTTTCTAATTATTTTTGAATTGTTCATTTTGTTCAATTAATTCTTTTAAAATCAGTCAAATATATAAAATAATTTCCAATTACAAACGGTTACAAACATTTACAACCGAAAGTAAATGGTATACTACCGAATAAATTTTGCAAGTCACCACATCTTTGCACTGTCGAAATGAAACAAATACAATATCAATTACAATTGCAATTTTCAATAAGACAAAAAAATTCACAAATATTAATAACAATTTAATTTAAACGCCATGAATGCATTAAGAAACAGAGTACAACTTATCGGACACGTAGGACAAGAACCAGAAATTAAATCATTTGAAGGAGGAAAAAAATTAGCCAATTTTACCATCGCCACCAACGAGGTATATTATAAAGAGAATGGTGATAAAGTAGAAAACACCGAATGGCATAGACTTACCGCTTGGGGAAAAACAGCAGAAATCATCGAAAAGTATATCACCAAAGGAAAAGAAGTTGCCATCGAAGGCAAACTAACACATCGTACTTATGACGACAAAAACGGAGAAAAAAGATATGTTACAGAAATTGTCGTAAACGAGTTATTGATGTTAGGGAAATAAATTTTTCAACTATTTTTTTAAAAGCGACATTACTTGGGTTTTGTCGCTTTTTTTTATGGAGCATATTATATTTCAGGTACTTAAAGCAAAAAGTTGTCAACACGAAAACGTTTTCGTAAAGCGTTATTTTATTTTAGTTAACAATTGTTTAATTATTTTTTTACTTTTAAAAAATGTATGGCAGTGAAAAACAAAATAGTACAATAAAAAGTAAGCTTGTTTTACTTTTATTTTTCGCTTTCGGAATCACCAACTTTGGTTTTTCTCAAGTGGGAATAAATACAATGATGCCTTTAAGTACTTTAGATATCAATGGAAATTTATCTATAAAAGTGGTGAATTTAAATGGCGGTCCAAGTGGAAGTGCCGCATTAATAAACGACGGTGTTTATATTTCAATAACACCAACTCCAGGAAACAACGAGTTTTATGTAAATGACCCAACTACAATACCTGGACGAATGTATTTTATTAGAAATGTAAGCGATACCGAAACGGCAGTTATTTACACTTCTGGCGGAAAACGTTTTTTTGCCAAAAATACTAATATAGGTTCAGCACCAAATGGTCCAATAAGTTTATTTCCAAATGTTCCTGCTGCAAGTGTTTATAATAACAACACAGGCACAAACACCAATGTAAATCAAGTAGATACAAAATCTATAATTTTGATAAGCGATGGATTTAACTGGACTTACTTTAATTAGGAATTCATTAAACCATCAAAACAGTCTAGAAATTCGCCTACATCAATGCCATCCATCAATCCGTGATGAACGTGTACAGACATTGGCATAGTTTTTTTGCCATTTTCGTCCATTATTTTGCCAAACGAAATTTTGGGGCAACTGTCTGACCAAGTAAAACTTCTGGCGTGAGAAAAAGAGGTAAAATTAATCCAAGGCAATGCCGAAAAATGAATTAAATTTTCAGAAAATTCACGGGTAAAAAGTCCAGTTGTGGTTTGAATTCGGGCAATTTCATTTTTGGTGTTTTCGGCAAATTTTTGAATATCAGCATCAAATTCTATTTGAGAAAACCCGAAAGTATTATCCTTACGAAGTATCGTTGCTGAGGCGTCTATTTGGTCAAAAATATAAATCTCATCGTTTATAATTCGATAACGAAAAGGCACAACACTATTGACCGCAACTAGCGTTTTGTGTAAATAATAGGTAAAAAAAGAAACGCCCAAATCTTTTGATTTTTGATATGCTTTGGTACAATCAATAGTCGTTGTTATACCAAAAAAAGGTTCTTCCATTTGTTTAAAAAACAGAAAATGTTCTTTGCGATTCCAAGTTTCGAGATTAAGTTTTTGCTTCATTATTTTTTAGCCACAGATTCACAGATTTTTATATTAAAATAGGTAAAACATCAATAATATTATCTAATGTTTTAAAGTTAGGATGTTCTACTTTATGACTTATTTTTTCGTGTTCCCAAGTTGTATGAAACGGAATATGAACGGCATAACCTCCAATTCCTAATACAGGCAAGACATCAGATTTTAGAGAATTTCCAATCATAAAAAATTCATTGGGCTCGATTTCTAAACGAGTTAATAGTTTTTGATAATTGAGTTCTTGTTTGTCTGCCATTACTTCAATATGATGAAAATAATGTCCCAAACCAGAACGATGCAACTTGCTTTGTTGGTCTTTTAGATCACCTTTTGTGGCTACAATCAATTTGTATTTTCCGTGTAAGGCTTTTAGTGTGTCTTCTACACCATCTAAAAGTTCGATTGGTTTTTGGAGCAATTCTTTTCCTGCAATAATAATTTTTTCTATAATTTCCATCGAAATGGTATTGTTAGAAATTTTCATTGCAGCTTCAATCATCGAAAGAATATACCCTTTTATTCCGTAGCCATATAAATCGAGATTGGCGATTTCGGTTTTAAATAATTCTTGTGATAATCCTTGTTTTGATAAATAATCACTCATTAAAGCACAGAATTTTTCTTCTGTTTCTTGAAAATAAGGTTCGTTTACAAATAAAGTGTCGTCTGCATCGAAGGCTATTATTTTTAGGTTCATAGGTTATAAAATTTATCTTCTTTCCAATTAGAAGGATTGTTTTCTATATAAGTTTGAATTCGTTCAAATGAAATAGAATTTTTAATGATAATGTCATAAAATTTTGATTGCCAATTGAATTCAGTATTTATTTTTCGTGCATTTTTTGTAACAACAGATTTATAAGACCGAATAATTGTAGAAATCGAGCCCGATTTAGGTGAAATATCAGAATAATATTGATTTTTTTTGTCCAATATCCCCGTAGAATCGTTGCATTGCAACGATTCAATATTCAACGATTCAATATTCAACGATTCATTATTAACATTGTTCACAATTAATATACCATGAATATGATTTGGCATTACAACAAAATTTCCAAGTTCAACAAACGGAAAATGATTTGTAATTTCAAGCCAAAAATTTTCTGCAATAATTCCTATTTCAGATAGATTCATCTTTTTATCGATGCTATCAAAAACAATTTCACCAAAAAAATGTTTTCGATTTTGAGTACAAATAGTTATAAAATAAGCACCATTATTTCTATAATCCCAATTTTTTAATCGGAAAGATTCAATACGGTATTTGTTTTTATATTTTTTGAGCATATATTTTTTATTGTGGAGCCGTTGCACTGCAACGGCTTTACTGCACTGCAACGGCTTTACTGCGCTGCAACGGCTTTACTGCAAAGCGACTTTACTATATTGCAAGTGCTTTAGCACTACAAGTGCTTTACAAAACACTATGATATCAAAGCGCCATTACCCACACCATCAAAATCTGGATTTAGGAAAACCAATTTCCCATTAGGCAAATTTGTCATCAAAATCATTCCTTGACTTTCAACACCACGCAAAGCTCTTGGTGCTAAGTTTACTAAAACCGTAACACGTTTTCCAATTACTTCTTCGGGCGAAAAATGTTCAGCAATTCCGGACACTATTGTTCTTACATCAATTCCAGTATCTACCTTTAAAACTAACAATTTGTTTGCTTTTGGCATTTTTTCAGCTTCCAAAATTGTTCCAACGCGCAAATCTAATTTTGAAAAATCTTCAAATGTTGCAGTTTCCTTTTGTGTTTCAATAACAGCGTTTTCTGCTTTATTGGCAATTTTGGTAGCTTCTAGTTTGTCAATTTGATTTTGAATTTCGGCATCTTCTATTTGTGCAAATAAAATTTCAGCTTCACCAATTTGATGTCCTGAAACAATCAAATCGCTACTTTCAGAAACATCTTTCCAAGTACAGGCCTTACAATGTAACATCTTTAACAATTTATTTGATGTAAACGGCAAAAACGGTTCACATAAAATTTGTAAAGCAGCCGCAATTTGCAAAGCAACATACATTTGAGTTTTTACTCGTTCCGGATTTTCTTTTACCATTTTCCAAGGTTCTTCGTCGGCAAGATATTTATTTCCTAATCGAGCCACATTCATCAATTCGCCTTGAGCTTCTCTAAATCTGTATCGTTCAATTGAACTTGAAATTACGGCTGGATATGCTATTAATTCAGCTAATGTTTGATTGTCAACTTCTGTAAATTCATTTGGAATTGGAACAATTCCGTTGTAATATTTGTTGGTCAAAACCACAACTCTATTTATGAAATTTCCAAAAATTGAAGCCAATTCATTATTATTTCTCGCCTGAAAATCTTTCCAAGTAAAATCGTTATCTTTAGTTTCAGGCGCATTTGAGGTCAATGCATAACGCAACGAATCTTGCTTATCTGGAAAATCTTGTAAATATTCGTGCAGCCAAACTGCCCAGTTTTTAGAAGTTGACAATTTGTTTCCTTCTAAATTCAAAAACTCATTAGCAGGAACATTGTCTGGCAAAATAAAACTTCCTTCAGCTTTCAACATCGCAGGAAAAATAATACAATGAAAAACAATGTTGTCTTTCCCTATAAAATGAACTAGTTTTGTGCTTGTTCCGCCGCTTGCGGAATCTAATTTCCAATAATCTTCCCAGTTTTTTCCTTCTCTTGCAGCCCATTCTTTGGTAGAAGATATGTAGCCAATTGGCGCATCAAACCAAACATACAATTTTTTTCCTTCAGCACCATCAACCGGAACATCAATTCCCCAATCTAAATCACGGGTTACAGCACGTGGTTTTAATCCGTCGTCTAACCACGATTTAACTTGACCTAAAACATTGGTTTTCCAATCTTTAGCGTGACCTTCTAAAATCCATTTTTGTAAAAAATCTTGGTATCTGTCTAAAGGTAAAAACCAGTGTTTAGTTGATTTTAAAATTGGTGTTTCACCAGTAATTGTTGATTTTGGGTTGATTAAATCGGTTGCGTTTAATGTTGAACCACATTTTTCACATTGATCGCCATATGCTTCCTCGTTACCACATTTTGGACAAGTTCCTACCACAAATCTATCTGCCAAAAATTGATCTGCTTTTGCATCATACAATTGTTTGGTTACTTCTTCAATAAAATCGTTGTTATCATACAATTTTCTGAAAAATTCCTGCGCCGTATCATGATGAATTTTGGACGAAGTTCTAGAATAATTATCAAACGAAATTCCGAAATCGATAAAAGACTTTCTAATAATTCCGTCATATTTATCAATCACTTCTTGCGGCGTAATGCCATCTTTTTTGGCTTTCATCGAAATGGCAACACCGTGTTCATCGCTTCCGCAAATAAATGCAACATCTTTTCCTTGCAAGCGCAAATATCTAGCGTAAATATCACTTGGCACATAAACACCAGCCAAATGACCTATGTGAATAGGACCATTGGTATAAGGCAACGCAGCAGTAATAGTATATCTTTTTGGATTTTCTAACATTGTAATTAAATTGATTGAGAATCTGAAACCAGTTCAGAATGAATGCAAAAATAAGCAATAGAATTCAATTCAACTTAATTTATATATTTGTAGTTAAGTTTTAAAAACAAAAATGAAGAAATTTATATTATTAATTCTAATTTTTATTTTCTCAATCAACCTTCATTCTCAAAAAAAGATGATTATTCCACCGTATTTAAAAAAAGGCGATACAGTCGCAATCGTTTCTACAGCAAGAAAAAACATAGATGATAATCTAAAACCATCTATAGATTTATTACATTCTTGGGGTTTAGAAGTACTTATCGGAAACACTATTGGCCTCGATAATGATCAACTTGCGGGAACAGACGAAGAACGTGCAGCAGATTTTCAGTCACAATTAGACAATCCAAACATCAAAGCCATTTGGTGTGTTCGTGGTGGTTACGGAACAGTGAGAATGATAGATTTGTTAGATTTTACAAAATTCAAACAACACCCAAAATGGATTATTGGTTTTAGCGATGTTACCGTTTTGCATAGTCATTTAAATAATTTGGGTTATCAAACCATTCACGGCACAATGCCAATAAGCGTACAAAGAGCATCAAGCGAAGCTAAAGAAACACTTCGCAAAGCGTTTTTTGGAGAAAAATTATCGTATGCTATATCGTGTGACAACATGAATAAATTGGGCGTTGGAAAAGGCGAATTAGTAGGCGGAAATTTGTCTATTTTATACAGTTTGTTAGGTTCAGCTTCTGCAATTGATTGTGCTGATAAAATTCTTTTTTTAGAAGATCTTGACGAATATTTGTATCATATCGACAGAATGATGATTAATCTTAAACGAAATGGTTGTCTAGAAAGTTTAAAAGGAATTGTT
>JAYTVI010000040.1:0-7538 GCA_043744095.1 Flavobacterium sp. | reverse complement strand
TAATAAATTCCTTAACAATAGCCGATAATTCGCCAAAACAAATACTAAATGCCTACGACAAAATAAAACAATCTTTTTTTGAACAATCTTATTGTGTTGTAAATGATCCTGCAGCACAAGTAATTAGTACAAACAATCACTTTTTTATGAATTATGATTTTTTTATTAATGAATATGCAAAAATTGATTTCCTCTATTTTAAAAACAGAAAAGACCCTAAATTTTTAATAAAAAATCCTCAATATTCATTATCAAAAAGTGTTTTGGTTTTTATTTTAAATGATAAAAATAAAGATGAAAATAATTCATTTTCAGAAAACAAAAAACTTAATACAGAGTTAAACTCACAATTAAGTTTATTAAGAAAAAGAGGTAGAAAAATCAATCTTTTTTATGACACCCAATTTTTAAAAGTCTATGAAATTGTAAACGAACCAAGAGAAAGTAAAGTTTCTGATTTGATATTTTAATTATGAAATTTATAAATAAACATATAAACAAATATTTTTTCTGTATAACAACTGTATTGTTATTAATTTTAGCAACGGGATGTGAAGGAGTCGACGATTGGACAGATTTAGAAGAACTTAAAACTATTTTTGATAGTAAAGATGACTCAAAAGCTGATGGACCATTCAAAAGATATTCAATACCAGAATTAAGTTCTCAGCCATTAGTAGAATTTGTTGTAGATAATAAATCTAAATTTAGTAGCTTATATTCAAAAGAAATCAGAAAAATTTGTGATTATACAAAAATTCCATTCAATACAATAAATTTAAGCACTTGGAATACTAATCACAGAATTTCATCATCTACCCGTGTATTGGTTGTTTATGATACTAGTAAACTAGACGATGCATCTACAGCTGTTTTACTTGATTTTGTATCAAATGGAGGAACCTTATTTCTACCATATGCAATAGAAGATAGAAGAAATTCCTTTTTAATGGGGATAAAACCTGATGCATTATATATTACAAATGTTAAAGCTTCTGGTTGGTATTTTAACACTCCATTTTTACCAAATCTAAAAGGGAAAAGTTATCTTAAAGATTTGAAATTTTATGGATTTGCTGCACAAAATTTTTCTAATAAAATCAAAGTTTTAGCAACAGCATTAAACGATCCTAATTATCCTTCAATTTTAGAAAATCCGATAGGGTCAGGTAAAGTGCTATTATACAATACTTCAGGAGAATTTTTAAAAGCAGATAGAGGGTTTATTTTTGCAGGAATATTAAAAGGATTAGAAGGAATTCCCTATCCTGTTGCCAATACTGCAACTATTTTTCTAGATGATTTTCCTTCACCTCAATATGATATTAAGGCAGAACCAATTCAGTCTGAAATGAATATGTTTACTTCAGATTTTGTACAAAAAGTTTGGTGGCCAGATATGTCTGCACTGGCAAAACAATATAATATTCCTTATGCTGCAATGCTTACCTTTGATTATAGAAACAAAATAATACCTCCATTTACTTTAGACCAATGGAATACTAGAAAAATAAAAACAGGGAATAAAGTAGAAGCACTTACAGATTGGTTAGTAAACGAAGTTGCCAAAAACAAACACGAACTAGCATTTCACGGATATAACCACGTTTCTTTGACAAAAGAATTATGGACAAACCAATCGTTTATAGAAACTTCTATGAATACCGTTAAGAAAAAATGGGATATAAGCAATTACGGAAAACTACCAACAACTTATGTACCACCATCAAATATTATTGATAAAGAAGGTATTTTACGATTAAAAAAAGCAATGCCATCGTTAAAATATATATGTAGTCTCTATTTGGGGGATACTCCAGATGGAGGAAATAGAGAGTTTGATTACGATCCTTACAATAAAGATTTTTTTGATTATCCAAGAATCTCAAGCGGTTTTTATCTCAATGATGATGAAAGATATAATTTGCAATCAATGTATTTAATTACAGGTATTTGGACTCATTTTGTGCATCCAGATGATGTGTATCAAATTCCAGCAACAGCCAATAAAAGTGCTGGAGATTATGCATTGCGTAACAGTTCAAACTTAGGTTGGCGTAAAACAAAAGGAAGTGATAAAGCACTTTTTCCTGAATTTAAAAAATTTATGGAACAACAAACAATTACATTTCCTCAAATGCGTTTTGTAAGTGGTAACGATGCAGGTAGAATTGTAATGAATTGGCGTGCTTCGCGATATACTCATACTGCAGATAATGGTTTTTTTACAGTAAATGAAATAAATCCAGAACAAGATAAAAAGCAATATTGGTTTATGTATGGAAGTCCTACAAATGCCAATAGAATTGAAACTCAATTAAAATCACAAGGTGTTTTGTATACCAAATCACCTTTTATAGATGGCTATATTTATTCTGTATATTCTAATAAGCCTAACCTAAAAGTTGTTGATTTATTCTACAAAGGACCAAGAGAAAAAGCACAACAAGTTCTAGTAGCTCAACAAGCAAAGGCAGCTTTTAATAAATACTTGATTGATGTAAAAGTTTTCAGTTATGGTGTTGATTGGAATATTGAAGAAAGAGAAAAAATTGAATTTGAAGCTTTAAAAAATAAAATTTTCAATAGCCCTGTTATTGATTCAGTAAAATGGAATAAATATGCCAAGAAAATGTCTTGGGACGAAAAAAGAGATGAAGTTTGGAAAGTTTATGATGAATATGTTTCTAAAAATTATTCAAAAAATAATGTTTTATATTCAAAAGAATTAGATAGACTAATAGGATATCCGAATGATATTTCTCGTGAAAAATGGATGAGCGAACAAATGAAAGTGACTCCAAAAGATACAGAATTATTAAACAGCTATATTGCTAATTATAATACTCCAGAGAATCAAGACAAAATTAAGAGCACTTTAAAAGCTTTAATAGAATTAGATACTACCAACAAAAGTTATAAAAATTATATAAAATATTTATTAGACACCAATCCAAAAGAAGCTAGAGAAGTATTAAAAGACATGCTGCCCGATCAAAATCTAGATGAATTAATTGCGCCTGTTGCTTGGTTGTTTGCCGATAATTTAGAATATAAAAAAGCATATGAATGGGCAGGATTAACAAAAGAAATAGATTTTTTAACCCGAATGAACTGGCTTATAGAAAAAAAGGATTACACTTTTTTAGAAAGTGAATATTTAGCATATATAGATTCAAATCCTACTGATATGAAAGCAAAAGCAAGAATGTCTGAAGTATATCATGAGTTAGGTAGATTTAAAGATTCATGGAAACTAGCAAATTCTATGACTGAAAGTGAAGAGAAAGAAAAAATCAGAAAAATGCTCAACACTGATGTAGTTTATGAAAAACAAAACCTGCAAGATTTTTTGATAAGTTACGAAAGCGAATTGTTTTATCCGGATGTTTTATATAAATTAAGAAAAGAAAACAGATTGCGAAACGGAAATTATATAGATGTTTTAAGTTCTGTACAAACCAATTTATCCCAACCAGCAATTTTCAAAAACATTGCTTCGTATAATTTTTATGACAAAAAAGAAAATATTCATAGTCTAGCTGCTACCTATGATAAATTCTATAAAATTGACATAAAAAAGAAGTATAATTCTAATTATGACAATGCTTTAATGGGAGTTCAGTATAAATATACAACAGCTGTAAAAGACAACAAACCACAGTATTGGTCTAGAGCAAGACTTGCTATTGATCAATCTGCAGAACCTTATTTTCAAGTAGGAGCAGGTATAAATTATTCAAAAAACAAAACGTTTAGATCTGCCGAATTTAATATTTTTCCTGTTGAAAATGCTGCAGGTATGAATCAGAAAATTTATCAAAGCCGATTGAATATTTATCAAGAATTTTATATTCTGAAAAAAATAAATGTGAATGCATTATTTGAAAGTAATTATTACACCAATAGTTTTCTAGCAAAAGATACTATAGACACAACTCCAATTATCAATCCGAATAGAAATTCACTTTACAGACAAGTTATTAGAGATTTAGGAAATAATAAAGCTGAAATTACCACTGCTGATGATGCAATCGATGCTGCAGCAACAATCAAGTTTATGTATAATGATGGGGAAATAAAAAAATCAAAACTAATTCCTTATTTAGAAACACAATATTCAATAGGATCTCGAGATTTATCAATTGGATATCCTTACTGGATGATAAGACATCGTTTATATGGAGGACTTGGTTTGGGTTGGGAATTGAATATTAAGAATTTCAGATCCAAAATAGAAGGAGGATATTTTATAGATGATTTTAGCAAAACATTTACCAGGATAACAGAGAATGCAACTTATCAATTGTTTGATTATACAATGCTTACTTTGAACTTAGAGGTCTTTATTCAATCAAAATATTATTCCAACTCTATACAATTTGGGTTAAAACACAACTTAAAGAAGAAAGCTAAAAAAACATTTCAATAAAAAAAAGGGGTTATACAAAACGTATAATCCCTTTTTCATTATAAACAAACAGTCCTAAATTTCAAGATAATTGTATTAATGTCTTATTATAATTTTTCTAGTATCTTTAACAGCACCTTTTGTAAACTCTATAAAATATAAACCATCACTTAGCTCTTGTGTATTGATAGTCAATTTGTTGGTTTCAGAAGTATTTTTTGTTACTATTTTTTGACCTAAAGCATTAAAGAAAGAAAAAGAATACTCTTTTATAGATTCTAGTTCAATACTCACTTTTTCATTTGCTGGTAATGGGTAAATAGACATATTAAATTTACTATTATCAGCAACAGCAAGAGAACCTTCAACAATACTCAAAGTATGATTTAAACTATTATAACCAGTTGCACTTTCCCAAACGTTTTGATTGGCAATTTGAACAGAAAATTCAGGTTTAGAAGATAAAGTAGCATCGCTATCAGGCAAATTCAAATACATTTTATAATTTCCAGCAGTAATATTTGCTGGCAAAGTTAAATTTTCTGTAATAATAATCTCATTAGTACCTAACCAAGTTCTAGGATCGGTACTCAATAATATGGAATATATTTGATTGGTTGCAAGGTTCTTTAAAATAATGTAAGCATTTCTCTCATTGTACAAACTAGCATAACCTTGATTTTTAATTTTTAAAGTAACCGGTAATGTAGTTCCTAAAGAAATAGCTTGCGGTAATGTAGCCGTTGTTAATTCAAAACGATACCCTAATTTTTTCTGAACTTCAGAAAAACAGTTATCAGTTGTAAAACCATCTATAACTCCTGGATAATAATCGAGATTTAAAAACGACCAATGAAATCTTGCCATTTCTAGTAGGGCAGAAGCACAATCTGTTCTTGGAGAATTCAATGCACATGTTTCACCACCCATTGGTAAGAATTTGGTTTCTTGTATTAAATAAGGATATTCTGTTGTAGGATTTACATAAGTTCCATAATCTGTAGAACTAGCAAGAAAGCAATCATTAAAATGTCCGATTCTAGCTTGATTAGTTTCACTAAACGATTGAGAATCTGGCAAAGCAGTCGTTGAAAACATTTGTTGTTTAAAAGCTGGAGTTCTTACTTGAATCATTCTAGAAGAAGGAAGGGCATTCAACATTGCATTTACTACATCTCTTCTATTATTTATGTTTGTAGTTGTTAATGAAGAGCCATCAAAACCTTCACCACCAAATTCTGCTTGACTTGTATAATACCATTCGCCCCAAGCACCAATAAAACCAGCTTGCATAACAGATATAACATCTACATTTGCTTGCAAATAAGGTTGAAGTTGTAACAAATGAGCCAAAATTGTTGCTTTTGAAGCATCACGAGGAACAGAAGATTCACTATTAGAATAAGTAAAACGAATAATACATTTCAATCCAGCGCTTCTAATTCTATTAAAATCAGTTTGCATATTGTCTAAAAAACTTTGAGAAATAGCAGTGGTTTTAAAATCTTCCAAACGAAACTCTCTATACAACATTGTAATATTGTTGTTAAGCCTATAGTTTGTAAGTGTAGTTTGATTTAAAAGTTGGTACGACGTAGATTTTGCAGATGTAAATTTATAAAATCCACGTTCAGGGTTCGAAATAACAGCACTCGAAGGAGTATACGTTATTGTTGACGTTTGGGCGCTTACAAAAGTACATAGTAATACACCCATTAATGTAATTAAATGCTTCATAGTAGTAGGTTAAGATTTATATATAGTTATAGCTATTTTGGGAATAACTTAAACACAATGCAAATCTAAACGGTTTAAAGGTAAAAATCATCGTTTTAAATGTTAAAACATATTAAAAAATCGATGAAATACATCGTTTGTATTTATTTGTAAGATAAAATTTATAATTAATACATTATATGTAGGAAAGTAATGAATAAAGTTGAAATAATTAATTAACAAATTATAAATCAATTGTTTATAATTCAAATTTTATGAAGAATAAAACTATTAATTAGAATCAAATGATTTAAAAATTTACACAGCTATCCGAAAGTTTTATAGAAAATCTAAATTTACTTTGTTAGGTGTTATTTTTATTGGTTATTATTTGATTTATTGAGAGAATAAGTCAGTTTCAAAAGCTATTTTGGTTTGTTTAGTAACTTTTTTTGCTCCTTCACTCACCTGGTTACAAACATATTCAATACTTAAATAGAAAACCAAACATATTCTTATTTTTTCAACAAAGTTTGAAAATGTCTTTGTTTTTTTAGCAATTGTTCTATTGATTAATTCCAGTAACAAATAACTTATCAAGGCTATATATATCTGTGATTTTACCGCATTCTCGCTTGTGCCAACAAATGTTTTTATTTGCAGATTTTGCTTTATAGCTTTGAAAAATAACTCAATATCCCATCTTTTTTTATACAAATCCGCAATGGTTCTTGCTGTCCAGTCCAAATTATTAGTAATGATGTGAATTACTTTGTTTTCATCTTTTTTGTAAACACTTACTAATCGTAACTTATGCTCATTTATTTTAGTTTCTATTGCTTTTAATCCTGTTAATACTATTATTTCATCTTTTAAAATATCCTGATCGATATCAATTGGTAGTTCTAATTCTTCGATGCTCTGGTATTGTGTATTTGTTTTTGTTCGGGTAACGAATATATTTTCTGCAAATATTCTATTAAGCATCAAAGCAAAATCAAAATAAGCTCTGTCTTCGACTATTATAGTGTTTTTTGCAAAAATAGTTTGTCCTAATCCATATCTATCGTGCGTTTTGGCTTCTGTAATATTTACTAAATCGGGTATTTGTAGGGCATCATCCCAACAAGTGTGTATTTTTAATCCTCCTTTTGCTGTCCGAAACTTTGCCCAATCAAACATTGATAAACATAAGCTTATAACCGTACTATCTATCAATTTGATGCTGTGGTCTTTGATTTCTTCTATTATATGACGTTGATTTTCAATTTTTAACAACCTGTCATAATGCTTTAAAAGCTTATTATATAAGGATTCGTAAACTTTCCAATTGCGTTTTTTATTACCATCGCTCATCGTCGAACGAGCAGGACTTTGACTTAACCCCAAATCACTTATTAAGGTCTGGCAT
>JAYTVI010000039.1:0-2320 GCA_043744095.1 Flavobacterium sp. | reverse complement strand
TTTAATTATATTGAAGCCAATCAAATTAACTATTTTTCGGTTGCAACACCACTTACAGAGTTGTATTTTAAAACAGTAATGCAACAAGGTCAAAGTTTAGATGCTTTAATTACTTTGAATACTTCTGAACGTTTCAATATTTCATTATCCTACAAAGGGTTACGATCTTTAGGAAAGTACATCAACCAACTTTCAAGTGCGGGAAATTTCAGGTTTACTACAAGTTATAATACCAAAAATAAGAGATATTATGCTAATTTTCATTTCACAGGTCAAGATTTACTCAATGGTGAAAATGGCGGAATAACAACAACAGAAAACTTTGAAAGTCAAGATGCAAATTTTAAAGAACGTCAAAGACTTGAGGTTTACTTAAAAGATGCCAAATCTTTTCTAAAGGGCAAAAGATTTTTTTTAGATCATAATTTTAGAATTAATAGAACTAAAGGTGCTAATAATCTATATATCACACATCAATTTAATTATGAAAATAAATTTTTCGAATACAATCAAGCAACGCTAAAATCTACAGTAGGAAACAAAAGTATAAGTCATTTTGGTGATGCTTTTGTAACAGGTAGTATAAATGATCAGGTGAGATACAATAAGATGTATAACAAAGTTGGTGCTATTTATGAAAATGCTACTATAGGAAAGTTTCAGTTTTTTGTTGACGATTATAGATATAATTATTATTACAATACAATCTTTATATTCGATTCAAAAACGATTCCAAGCGCTTTATACGATAAAATTAATGCTATTGGAGGACAATATGATTTAGATCAAAAAAAATGGAAGGCAAGGTTGTTATATTCTAATTCTATTACTAAACAATCGTTGACCAATATAGATGGAAGTATGACTTATAAATTTAATCCTAAAAATGAAATCTCATTTCAGTATCAAAATGTAAACAAATTGCCAAATCATATATATAATCTACATCAAAGTAGTTTTGTATATTATGTTTGGCAAAATGATTTCAAAAACGAAAAAATTAACAGCATTAATATTAATGCAACAACACAATGGGCAAACACATCGCTACAAATAATGAATTTGGATGATGTTTTATACTTCAAAGACAAAAGCGTCAAAGATTCTGTTCAACTTGTTTCCCCATATCAATATAATAAAAGTATAAAATACCTTTCATTAAAAATCAATAAAGAAATTAAATTTTGGAAATTAGGTTTAGATAATACCATTTTATATCAAAAAGTAGATCAGAAAGATGCAATAGTAAATGTTCCGCAAATAGTAACCAGAAACACCTTATATTTTACCAATTATTTTTTCGAAAAAGCTTTGTATCTCCAAGCTGGAGTAACTTTCAACTATTTCACAAAATATTATGCCAACGGTTATAATCCAGTTTTAGGCGAATTTTATATCCAAAACAAAAAAGAAATAGGAGATTTTGCTAACTTAGACTTCTTCATAAATGCAAGAATTCGTCAAACACGAATATTTGTCAAAGCAGAACATTTCAATTCTTCGATGTCAAATACAAACACCTATTACTCGGCTCCAAATTACCCTTATCGCGATTTCTTAATCAGGTTTGGTTTAGTTTGGAATTTCTTTCAATAGTTTTTTTATAATTTTAAGAAACAAAAGGTATAGGCATTTCTACAATCCATATACCTGCTGTACATTTCAATCTTTAGTTGCGTTTTTCGCTCTGCGAAAAACGCAACTAAAGGATTTCCATTGCCATCAGGGTTAAAAGACCTATCATTTGAACAAAATTCAAAATTTGCAAAAACATTATTTTGCTGTACCTTTGCAATCACAAAAGACAAAAAATGAAATACTCAGAAAATATATTAGGAACAATAGGAAACACGCCTTTAGTTCGCTTAAATAAAATTGCAGCCGAAGTAGACGCTTTGGTTTTGGCCAAAGTAGAAACTTTCAATCCAGGAAATTCTGTAAAAGATAGAATGGCAGTAAAAATGGTCGAAGATGCAGAAGCTGATGGCCGATTAAAACCAGGAGGAACAATCATAGAAGGTACTTCAGGAAACACCGGAATGGGATTAGCATTAGCAGCAATAGTCAAAGGATACAAATGCATTTTTGTAATAACAGATAAGCAATCTAAAGAAAAAATGGATATCCTTCGTGCAGTTGGAGCCAAAGTTGTAGTTTGTCCTACAGATGTAGAACCAACCGATCCAAGATCATATTATTCAGTTTCAAAACGATTAGGAGAAGAAACACCCAATTCTTGGTATGTAAACCAATACGACAATCCAAGTAATGCTATTGCACATTATGAGCAAACAGGTCCAGAAATTTGGGAACAAACTGA
>JAYTVI010000038.1:0-2343 GCA_043744095.1 Flavobacterium sp. | reverse complement strand
TATCTTTGATTATCAATAACTTAAAATACTGAAAATCAATGCAATACAACGCAAAAGCACCGTACACAGTGGAAACCCATTGGCAAATTGATGAAGTCTTAGATGGAGATAGCATAATCATTTGCAATCGTTTCACTCAAATGAAAAAAGAAATCCGACTTTATGGCTTAGATGCACCAGAAGTAAAACTAAATAGGAAGATGATGGAAGATGAAGAGAAAAGCAGTTTACCAGCCGAATTACTGCTGCAATTTGGTTTGCAATCCTTACACTTCGTTTTGTCAGTTGCACCGCCTAAAACGGTTGTAACGATTATTACAGAACAGGAGAACTATTACGACTATTGGAACAGGCAATTGGGATATGTAATTCTTCCAGGAGGAGAATGTTTGAATGATTTGCTTTTGATCAATGGGTATGCAAAAGCAACCCAAAATTATTACTGCGGCAAGCTCGCAGAATATCAAATGATGAACCGCCAAGCACAGCTTAATAGAGTAGGGCTTTACAGCCAAATAAAAAGTTTTTGATTTGTTGTACTTATGTTGTACTAAAGGAATTTTAAATTTCGTGAGTACCAATAAAATATATACTTCACAAGCGTATTAAGACTAAACCGCTGTTAGCAGTAGTCTTTATATTTTCAAATTATAACCTTCATTTAACCATTTGTACTGTAAAAATGCTAAAATATAATTTATAAATGTTTTTCTATTTGGTTTAAATAATTTTGGTTTTAAATCTAAATTGTAAATTTCACTGATGATTTTATTTCCAAAGCCATAGCGAATAAATCTTTTTTTAAAATCTCTAATTCCATCTCCAAAATTATGTTTTGCAACACTATCAAAAGAATAAGAAAGTTGACCAATTCCTAATAGCCTAAATCCTAAATCAATATCTTCACCACCTGCAATTTGTATTTTTTCGTTAAAACCACCAACAATATCAAACGCTTCTTTCCAAACTAAACAATTAGCAGTTATTAAATAATCTGGTCTAGTTATATTTTCAGTTTCAAAAACTTCTGGTGGAATTAAGATTTCTTGGCTTTCATAATATCTTGAAATTAAATCTCTACTTTCTGATACAATATTTCCAGCATATCCAATCGACTCATTTTGTGTTTTTAAATATCCTGTTAACAGACTTTCAGTTGGAACACAATCACTATCTGTAAATAGTATCCATTCTGTTTCAGCATTTTTAACACCAAAGTTTCTTGCGCTTGCTGGACCAATTTTAGAGCAAGTTAAAATTTTTAATGAAATTGGAAAATTATCACATTTGATTTTTAGACCAGGTTTAGAATTATTGTCAACTATAATTATTTCACTTGGATAATTTTCTGATTTGTGAGTTTTAAGAAATTCAGTTAAAAAAAATTCAATTCCTTTTTGATTATTTTTGACTGGAATTACAATAGTTATTTCACTTGTTGATTTCAGTTTTTTGGATTTTACATTTCTAATTTTATTTGGCTTAAATCCTAATCTGCTTATCATTGTCATAAATAAATTCTTTGTAGTTTGTTGTTTTTCAATTAGTTATTTTCTCACGCAAGATTACTGCTAACGTTTCGCCGCTTTGCGTCTGTTGCGAGCTTCGGAACTGCGTATTTTCTGCCAAGATACAACTTCTTACGAAAGATAAACGTCAATTTTACACTTTTCTCGCAATAGCGCAAAACGGCTGTTGGCAGTAGGTTTTACTTTAATAGATTTTTGATTTTTAAGTTATTTACAAGTTCCTCGAATTCAGTTTCACTAATTATTTCCATTTCTAACAACCATTTAAAATTAAAAATTTGATTTTCTTCGTCTAGATTTGAATCAATTCGTCCATACTTTTTTTTGTAATTATCTTTTATTGCGATTTGAAGTTTCTCTATAAAATTTGTTACTGATTCTTTATCAGGGTTTTCTGCATAAAGATCTAATTCGTTCATTCCGCCTTTGATATATATTTTGTCTGTCTTTTGGAAAAACGAATATACTGTTCCAACACCGAATAATATTATGCCAAAAATGTAAATTAATAAATGTGGAAATGTGTCTCCTTTTTGGTATTCATCTACAAATACGTATAATTGGAGTAAAGTAATGGCAAAATAAATAGGAATTAAAATTAATATAGATTTAGTTTTTTTTCTTGTTAAGTCTAAACCTAAATTTTCAAATTTCACAAAAAACTCTTCATATTTATTAATATTTTTAGTTTCTATAAAAACCCTGTCTTTACCTATTTTATAATGCTTGTAAGAGCCTAAATGTTTTTGTTTCAATTCTGTCATTTTTCTTTTTTTTAAGTTTTTTTTCAGCAAACTTACTGCCAACGTTTCGC
>JAYTVI010000037.1:0-7668 GCA_043744095.1 Flavobacterium sp. | reverse complement strand
GTTTCCATTTTGGGAGAAGAAAATTTGACGAAGAAAATCTTTAGAGTGCAGCTTTCTAAAAAAGTAGCTGAAACAATAAAATCGGCATTCAAATTACTTGGAATAGAAGTTCCTGAGCGAATGTAAACTTTTCAAAAAATCTGAAATCTGAATTCTAATTTTTGATTTCTAAAACTTATATTTGCACTTCATTAAATTCAAAATCAGAACATGTTCAACAACTTAAGTGATAAACTAGATAAAGCGTTCCACATCCTAAAAGGGCATGGAAAAATAACCGAAGTCAATGTAGCCGAAACTTTGAAAGAAGTGCGCCGTGCACTGCTTGACGCCGATGTTAACTTCAAAATCGCTAAAGATTTTACTACCAAAGTTAAAGAAAAAGCGATTGGTGAAAACGTATTAACCACATTACAACCGGGACAATTATTGGTTAAAATCGTGAAAGACGAATTAACCGAATTGATGGGTGGCGATGCAGCTGGCATCAATCTTTCCGGAAATCCAACAGTGATTTTAATGTCAGGTTTGCAAGGTTCTGGGAAAACTACGTTCTCAGGAAAACTTGCCAATTATCTTAAAACCAAAAAGAACAAAAAACCACTTTTAGTAGCGTGTGACATCTATCGTCCTGCGGCAATCAATCAGTTACAGGTTGTTGGCGGTCAAATAGGCGTGGAAGTATATGCGGAACCTGAGAATAAAAATCCAGTTGATATTTCGTTGAAAGCTATTGCGTATGCAAAAGCAAATGGGTTTAATGTTGTGATTGTCGATACTGCTGGTCGTTTGGCTATTGATGAGCAAATGATGAACGAAATTGCCAATGTTCATGCCGCCATTAAACCACAAGAAACCTTGTTTGTTGTCGATGCGATGACTGGTCAAGATGCTGTGAATACTGCCAAAGCATTTAATGACCGATTGAATTTTGATGGTGTGATTTTAACCAAATTAGACGGTGATACGCGAGGTGGCGCAGCCATTTCGATTAAATCAGTAGTTGACAAGCCAATTAAGTTTGTTGGAACTGGCGAAAAAATGGATGCCATCGATGTGTTCTATCCTTCTCGTATGGCGGAAAGAATTCTCGGAATGGGTGATGTAGTTTCTTTGGTAGAAAGAGCACAAGAGCAATACGACGAGGAGGAAGCTAGAAAAATCCAAAAGAAAATTGCTAAAAACGAATTTGGTTTTGATGATTTCTTGAGTCAAATACAACAAGTAAAGAAAATGGGGAATATGAAAGACCTTGTTGGTATGATTCCTGGTGCTTCAAAAGCAATGAAAGATGTAGAGATAGAAGACGATGCTTTCAAACATATCGAAGCCATAATTCACTCAATGACACCTATAGAAAGAACAAAACCAGCTATAATTGATATGAAGCGTAAAACCCGAATAGCAAAAGGATCAGGTCGAAAACTAGAAGAAGTAAACCAATTGATGAAGCAGTTTGACCAAATGAGCAAAATGATGAAAATGATGCAAGGTCCAGGAGGAAAAAATTTGATGAAAATGATGGGCGGTATGAAAGGCGGAATTCCAGGAATGAAATAAAAAAAACAAACGAAAGTCGAAAGTCACAAAATAAAGTTGACTTTCGACTTTTGACTTTAAGACATACAACTATGATACTACTAGACGGAAAAAAAACAGCACAAGACATTAAAATAGAAATCACAGCCGAAGTTGATAAAATGAAAGCCAACAACGAAAAAGTGCCTCATCTTGCTGCAGTTATTGTGGGTAATGATGGCGCTAGTTTGACCTATGTTGGGAGTAAAGTAAAAGCGTGTCAACTAGTAGGATTTGAATCAACTCTAGTTAAAATGCCAAGCACAACTTCTGAAACTGAATTGCTCAAAAAAATCAAAGAACTTAATGAGAATGACGATATTGATGGGTTTATAGTGCAACTTCCTTTGCCAGAACAAATAGATACCCAAAAAGTATTAATGGCAATAGAACCAAGTAAAGATGTAGATGGGTTTCATCCTGAAAATTTTGGGAAAATGGCATTAGATATGACCACGTTTATTCCTGCAACACCTTTTGGAATATTAGAATTATTAGAACGCTACAATGTAGAAACCAAAGGAAAACATACTGTAGTTATTGGTAGAAGTCACATAGTTGGTCGTCCGATGAGTATATTGATGGGACGCAAAGGATTTCCTGGGAATTCTACAGTAACGCTAACCCATAGTTATACCAAAAACATTGCGCAAATTACAACCCAAGCCGATATTATTATTACAGCACTTGGAGTACCTAATTATCTAAAAGCAGAAATGGTCAAAGAAGGCGCAGTAGTCATAGATGTGGGTATTACTAGAGTTGAAGATAAAGATGCTGAAAAAGGATATAAAATTACTGGGGATGTAGATTTTGAAAATGTTTCAAAAAAGGCATCTCATATTACTCCTGTACCTGGTGGAGTAGGACCAATGACAATTGCAATGCTGCTCAAAAACACCTTGTTAGCTAGAGAACAAAGAAAATTATTGACATAAGTAATAAAAACGATAAAAGGCGTGTTTTTAAATGTTGTAAAATTATATAACACATTGATTTATAATAGTATTTATTAATATTGAGCCATTTGACTTTACTACATTAATACTTTCGACTTACTTATTATTTTATAAAATACTTTTGATTTGAAATTTAAATTTCAATTCCTTCGAACCTCTTTCAATAACAAACTGTAGCCATTTACCATCTTCAGATTTAAGTATTTCGTTTATTTCTTGTAAAGTATATTTATTTGCAGGAGAATTATTTATAGAAATAACAATATCTCCTTTTTGTAAACCAGAAGCTTCTGCAATTGAGTTCTTTCTAATATTTGCAATAGTATAAATAGGTTTTAGCGAAAATTTATATTTAAAATTTGAGGCTTTTTCGCCTGTATCATCAAAAGTATTGCCAATAATTACAGTATTTAAAGGTACAGTTTCTTGTACCCATTGCATACCTTGGTTTTCTAACTCAATTCCACTCATATTATACTGAAACGGGTTGTCATAATGACTGTTTTTGGTGAGATACATCCAATTGTTTTTATAATCAAAAATCACAGAAAAACGTTTTAGAATTTCTCCACCTACAGATCCATCTCTGTTTTTTACCATAGAAACACTTTTTATAGAACTAGAATCAGGCATAGCAATGATTGGATTTTCAAACTCAAAAGCATTTATTTTGAATGATGCGATTCGGGTTCTTTTTCCAAAAATATCACCACTAAAACCTTTACCAAGATAATCATCAAAGTTTTTCTCGGGTATTTTTATTTCGCTTTTTGTATTCTGAAACAACCATAAGGCATCACTATTGCCAATATCGATTAATAGTTTCGAAGTGATTTCTTTTGAAGTTACAGTAACTTTTGCTTCAAGATAAGGTTTGTTTTTTTCAATATAAATTGGAATTTTCTGATAGTTTGAGTTGATTTTTTTTATAATTTTTTCATTGTCACGATAGACAATTATTTTTTTGCGATCATAATTTATTTCAATTAAATGATTTTTAAAAAAATGATATCCGATAATACCATTTACAGGAATTCCTATGTGTGAGGAGAAATTAAAATCCTGATCAAGAACAATATACAACATATGATTTTTGTCAATTAAACCGTGTGAGGATAAAATATTATTGGTAGATTTTAAACCTTCAATTGCATCTTCACCACCCAAACCACGCATACTGATTTTTTCGATATTATTGATGCTAATTTGTTCTTTGTCATCAAGACTCAGCAAAATTGTTTCTTCGACGCCAGTATCTAACAAAAAATTGAGTTCAACACCATTTACATTGATGGGAATAAAAATTAGGTTGTTAATGAGTTTAAACGGAATAGAAATTTTCTTTTTGTTTTTTGATTCAAATTCAAAGCCATTTTGAGCATTAGCAAAATGTGAAAAACAAAAAATGAGCCATAAAAAGAGTTTAAACTTCATAAAATAACTTTGTATAAATTTAGTAAAAAATACAATATGCAAAGACTTATATCATTAAAAGTTAGGATTTACTGTAAAGAAAATGAAGATTTTTTTTCTTTATTCAAAAAAGAAAAATCAAGCATAGCATCGTTATTATTTATTTTTATTTTGAAGAAGAGAGAAAAAAAGAACTTTTTATTGCGGTAAATCCTAACTTTAAATGGTATTAATAATTTATAAAGTAAAACAATTGGCTTACTATAAAAAAAATCGCAAATTTGCATTTCACAAATTCAATTTATTATGCCTAAAATTTCAAATAAAGGAAAACAAATGCCTGAATCTCCAATTCGAAAATTGGTACCTTATTCAGAAATTGCAAAAAAGAAAGGAAATAAAGTATACCATCTCAATATTGGTCAACCAGATATAAAAACGCCAGAAGTGGCGCTAAACGCAATAAAGAATGCAACTATTACCGTTTTAGAATACAGTCATTCTGCTGGTTTTGAAAGTTACAGAACAAAGTTATCACAATATTATACCAATCACGGTTTGCCTATAAATGTGGCAGATATCATTATCACAACTGGTGGTTCAGAAGCACTGCTTTTTGCTATGGGAAGCACAATGGATTTTGGTGACGAAATCATAATTCCTGAACCTTTTTACGCCAATTACAATGGTTTTTCTGTAGCTTCTGGCGTAAAAGTGGTTCCAGTAATATCTACAATTGATACTGGTTTTGCATTACCACCAATTGCAGATTTCGAGAAGCTAATTTCACCAAAAACCAAAGCCATCCTTATTTGTAATCCAGGAAATCCAACTGGGTATTTATATTCTAAAGACGAAATGCTACAACTAGCAGCATTAGTAAAAAAGTATGATTTGTTTTTAATTGCTGACGAAGTTTATCGTGAGTTTACATATGACGGCGACATACATTACTCGGTTATGAATATTCCGGGCATAGAAGAAAATGCAATTATGATTGACTCTGTTTCAAAACGATACAGTATGTGTGGTGCTAGAATTGGGTGCATAGTATCAAAAAACAAAGAAGTTATGGCAACGGCAATGAAGTTTGCTCAAGCAAGATTAAGTCCGCCAACCTATGAGCAAATTGCAAGTGAAGCAGCTCTAGAAACACCACAAAGTTATTTTGATGCCGTAATAGCAGAATATAGAGAAAGAAGAGATACACTAATTTCTGAACTAAATAAAATCGAAGGTGTAAAAGTGGCAAACCCAAAAGGAGCTTTTTATTGTATCGCACAACTTCCTGTTGACAATGCAGATGCATTTGCACAATGGTTATTAGAATCGTATGATTTTAATGGCGAAACGGTTATGGTTGCGCCAGCAGCAGGTTTTTATTCTACTCCAAATGTAGGTTTAAACGAAGTTCGTATTGCTTATGTATTAAAAAAAGATGATCTTATTCGTGCTGTACAAATCCTAAAAGAAGCAATTAAAGTGTATAATGCTAAATAAATAAAACTGAATTCTATAAAAAAAGGCTTTTCAATCGAAAAGCCTTTTTTGTATTATCGTTTTAAAGAAATAGGCGTTTAAACTCTTTCTAGTACTAGCAATGCTTGTACATAAATAAATAAAATTGTTTAAACATCATTAGATTTTTTTTGCACTACTAGATTTTCTTTCTGCTATCGAGAGAATCTTTCTCCCCAGCTACCGCACGAACAATGTCATTAAGTTAAGGGCTTAATTGTTTGAAATTCAGTAAATTAAGTTTGTTTATATGATTTGTTTTTTGTATATTTAACTGGTAATCAAATGATTAATATCATGCAAAAAAACACCTAAAATTATTTTTGAACTTCTGAAAAGTGAATTATTTAGTATTGAAATTATTGATAAATTTAGAGTATCAGAAAAAGATTTTACAAGAGTGCGAAAACAAACATTTTCTAACACATTGCTTTTTATGATGAATTTTTTAAGAAAAAGTCTTTCTTTAGAAATAGAGAATTTTGTGAAGCATGTTTGCTCTTTAAAGGAAGGCAAATTTATTTCTGCATTTTCTAAAAGTGCTTTTGGACAGTGTCGTAATAAGATAAAACCGATGGTATTTGTCCATTTAAATCAAACTCTGATTCGTGAATTTTATACTGATAACGATGATTCAGTTAAATATGGAATGGATTTAGGCTACTAGCGATAGATGGTTCAAGATTAACATTGCCAAATACAGAAGAACTAAAAAATTATTATGGAGAAACTAAAAACCAAACAAACACAGGTGTAGTTCAAGCAAGAGTTTCTGTTTTGTATGATGTGTTAAATAAATATGTTTTAGATGTATTCTGTCGCCACTTTCTGATGGTGAAGTGGCTTCTGCCATAAATCATCTTGAACACACAAAACCAAAAGATTTAATTATTTATGACAGAGGTTATCCTTCGTTTAGATTAATCTTTGAACATTATTTTAAGTCGGTTGACTTTGTGATTCGTGCAAAAAAAGATTTCAACAATGAAGTAAATGATTTTTATGCAAGTGATTTAAAAAGTGAAATTGTAAAAATCTACCCTGGGAAGAATACTAAAATTTCAGACAAACCTTATGATTATAAAACTTTTAAAACTGTGAGACTTATAAGAGTACCTTTGCCAAATGGTGAAGATGAAATACTTATTACCTCGCTTTTAGATACAAAGAAATATCCGTCAGCAATTTTTAAACCCCTTTATTTTAAGCGATGGGATGTAGAAACATTTTATGACGAATTCAAAACAAAACTAAAAGTAGAAAATTTTTCAGGCTATTCTAAACACAGTATTTTACAAGATTTTTTATTCTTTTCTAATAACGATACTGACGAAATATTGTATGAATTAAAACAGCTTTTAAAAAAACATTTAATTCCTATATGGTCTGGAAGAAAATTTGAACGATATAAAGATAAATATAGAAACAGGTAAAAACCAAAAGTGACTAAAAATCAAAAAGATAGCTTATGAAAAACCCTTAACTTAATGACATTGTGCTCGCGCTAGCGGGGAGACTGTGGAGTAACTCTTGTCAATTCTAAATTAACAAATGCTAATGAGTTAGGATTAATTCCTTGAATTAAGGGAATCTCTAAAAACTACAAATTCTAATCCAAATCAAATTTGTTGATTTTTTAGAATTTAGTTTTTAATTTTAAAAATTTATCTTTGTTTTTTTTAATCAATTGTTTTTCAGTTAGTTAATATTTATTTTTTTGACGTTTTCCTGCACGTTCCCTTTTAAATAGTTTGTAATTGAATTTTTCTAAACATATTATATGTCAAATTCATTAATCCAATATTGGCGTTAATTCTTTTAAAACCAATGCATTGTAAATACATTTGATTCATACTGTTTTCCATAAAACCAAAAATATGTTCAACTCTAGCTCTTATTCTTGATTTTTCTGTATTATTAAGTTTTTGTTTTTCAGTCAATGGATTTGCTCTGTAACCTTTTTCGTGGACACAATTTATCATTTCTTTTTTTGCTATAATAATTTCTTGTTTCTTTCCAGTATAAGCACTATCGGCATAAAAATGTTCCCCTTTATCTTTTTTATCTAACAGATTATCAACAACTTGAGAGTCGTGAACGTTAGCAGAAGTTACTTCGTATTTGGTTATTATTTTGCTTTTTGCATCTATTTTGATATGGTTTTTATAACCAAAATAGTTTACATTATTTTTTTTCGTCC
>JAYTVI010000036.1:0-7797 GCA_043744095.1 Flavobacterium sp. | reverse complement strand
TGACCAGAGTGGATTACCAATCCC
The DNA here is from genome assembly GCA_043744095.1 of Flavobacterium sp. Taxonomy (GTDB): domain Bacteria; phylum Bacteroidota; class Bacteroidia; order Flavobacteriales; family Flavobacteriaceae; genus Flavobacterium. Next base: position 7,773 of record JAYTVI010000036.1, on the reverse strand, counting down.
AGGAGTAAATGTCCTTGTAAAAGGAACATCGAACGGAACACAAACCGATTTTGATGGTAAATTCAAGTTAAGTGTTAAAGAAGGACAAAAATTAGTCTTTAGCTTTCTTGGGATGAAAACGCAGGAACTTTCTGCTTCTTCTTCTATGAAGGTAAAGATGACTGATGGCTCTGTAGAACTTGAAGGAGTAGTTGTTACTGCTTTGGGAATTAAAAAGTCTGAAAAAGCAATTGGTTATGCAGCTCAAAGCATTAAAGGTTCTAGTTTGACTGAAGCAAGAGAAAGCAATTTAGTAAATGCATTAAGCGGAAAAATTGCTGGAGTTCAAATTACAAATAGTTCTGGAGCAGTTGGTGCTTCATCAAGAATTGTATTAAGAGGAGCTTCAAGTATTACTGGAAATAATCAAGCTTTATTTGTTGTTGATGGTGTACCATTTGATAACTCTTCTGGAGGTTCAGGTCTTAGAGGAATTGCAAATGCAGCAAATGCTGGTTCTGGTGGCGGTAGAGATTTACCTAATGGAGTTGCTAGTATTAATCCTGATGATATTGAATCAATTACGGTATTAAAAGGACCAAATGCTGCTGCCTTATATGGTATTCGTGCTGCGCAAGGTGTTGTTATTATTACAACTAAAAAAGGTAAAGAAGGTAAAAATAATCTTGGAATAACTTTTAATTCAAACATTACTTTTTCAAATCCATTATTGTTACCTAGTTTCCAAAATTCATATGGACAAAGTGGAGATCCTTCAAATGGTGATTTTTTTCAATTTACTGATGGTTCTGCGGGTACAACTGCAGATGGTACAGATGAAAGTTGGGGATTACCTTTAGATAGAGGATTGTCTTTTGTTCAGTGGGATAGTTTTAAATATGGAGGCGCAGCATCTCCTTGGGTTTCTCATCCAAATAATGTTAAAGATTTTTATGACACAGGTATTGATCAAACAAATTCATTGTCTTTATCTGGTGGTAGCGAAAACGGAAGTTTTCGTTTTTCAGTAGGGAATACAGATCAAAAAGGTATGATTCCTTTAACAGATTTCAAAAAATTTAATGTTGCTGGTAATGGTAGTTTAAAATTAGGGAAAAATGTAACTGGAAATATGTCTGTTAATTATTTTAACGACAAAAGTGACAACCTTCCAACAGTAGGTTATACTGGAGAAAATGTTGTTCAACAGTTTATATGGTCTGCAAGAAATGTTAATTTTACAGATTTAAGAGACTGGAGAAATTTACCTTTAGCAACAGCTGGAGCAGCAGCTGGAACTCCACTTAACTGGAATACACAATTTCAAAATAACCCATACTGGGTGTTAGAAAATAATGTAAATACATACAATAGAGACCGTGTAAATGGTAAAGTTAATTTATCTTATAATTTCGCAAAAGGGTTAACTGTAACTGGAAATGTTGCTTTAGATCATTATAGTCAAATTGAAACTACAAGACAAGCATTTGGGTCTGCACAAAATCAATTTGGTCCAGGTACAGCTCCAAATGGATCTTATACAAATTTAACCAAAAGATATAGTGAAATAAACGCAGACTTTTTATTAAATTATACCACCAATCTTTCTGAAAATATTGGATTTAATATTAATTTAGGTGGGAATCAAATGAAAAGAATTCGTACTTTTATTTACGGAAGAGCTTCCGAATTAGAATTACCTAATTTGTATAATTTATCAAATCTTAAAACAGGTGTAACTGCATTATATTTGAATGATTATAACGAACAAAGAATTAATAGTCTTTATGGATTTGGACAATTATCATTCAAAACTTGGTTCTTTTTAGATTTTACAGCAAGAAATGATTGGGCAAGTGTTTTACCGAAAGCTAATAACTCATTCTTTTATCCTTCAGTAACTGGTTCATTAGTATTATCTGATATATTTGATACTAAAAGTTTTGGAGTTGATTTATTGAAATTAAGAGGCGGATGGTCTAAAGTTGGAAGTACTGGAGCTTTAACGTCTTATAATTTAAATGATACCTTTTTATTAACCCCGGGTACTTATGGAAATTTAGGAACAGTACCCGCAACCGAATTTAATAACAGTCTAAAACCTGAAAGTGTTACTGGTACAGAAGTTGGTTTAGATCTTAATGCATTTAAAAATAGATTGCGTTTTGCAGCAACTTATTATGTTCAAAAAAGTAGAGATTTATTATTACCTGTTGATCCCTCTTCAGCATCTGGGTTTTTAGCTTCTTGGCAAAATGCTGCTGATATGGATAATAAAGGGATTGAATTACAATTAGGTATAACTTTATTGAAAGCTAAAGATTTTAGTTTTGATGTTGATTTGAATTATGCTAAAAATGAAAATTTAGTTGTAGGATTAGGTGGTTTAGATTCGTATGAACTAGGATCTCAGTGGGGTATCACATTACAAGCAAGACCAGGTCAACCATACGGTTCATTAGTAGGTAGAGATTTTGAAAGAGACTCTAACGGAAATGTAATAATGGAAAATGGTTTGCCAAAAATTGATGCTACTCAAAAAATTATTGGAAATATTACACCTGATTTCACAGGTGGAGCTAACTTTACAATGAAATATAAAAACTTAGATTTATCAACTCTTATTGATGCAAAAATTGGTGGTGATATTCACTCTATGACTTATGCTTGGGGTAGATATGCAGGTACTTTAGAAGAAACGTTGATTGGTCGTGAAGGCGGAATTGTAGGTAATGGTGTAATGTCTAATGGTTCAGGTGGATATGTTGCAAATAACGTAGTAGTTAGTGCAAAAGCATTTAATCAAGCAACTTATGGAAATGATGTTGAATCAAGTGCTATTTTTGATGCATCCTATGTTAAATTAAGACAAGTTTCCATTGGCTATTCTTTCTCAAAAAAATTACTACAAGGCTCATCTATAGATGGTCTTAAAATTTCTGTTGTTGCTAGAAACTTAGCAATATTATATAAAGAAGCACCACACATTGATCCAGAAAGTGCTTTTAGTTCAGCAAATGGTGAGCAAGGTCAAGAATTTGGACAATTACCATCAGCAAGAACAATAGGTTTTAATGTAAATCTTAAATTCTAAATAAAAAAATTATGAAAAAAATATCAATATTTTTATTAGCTATCCTAAGTACTATTACATTAAGTTGTGATAAAGACTTTGAAGAAGTTAATACAGATCCAAATAACCCACAAGTAGTTCCTGCACATTTATTATTAGCAAATACTATTAGACAAACTCAGAATGCTACCTATAACATACAACAAGGTGGTGATATGGGTTTATGTTGGGCACAACATTGGTCAAAAGTTCAATACAATAGCGAAGAACAATATATTCCTAGAAGAGGTGCAATCGACAATGTTTGGGATGTTATTTATTCTGGAGTAATTTATGATGCAAAAGTTATGAATGCTTTGGCTATAGAAGAAGGAAATACAAATCTTGAAGCTATTTCTTTAGTAATGCAAGCAAATGCTTTTCAAATACTAACAGATTTATATGGTCCAGTACCGTTTTCTGATGCAGGTATCAAAGGAAACTTAAAACCTAAATATAATTCTCAACAAGAGGTGTATACTGGAATATTGGCTATGCTAACTAAAGCAGATGGTTTATTAGCTTCAGACTCTGGGGATGTACCAAGTACATCAGATTTAGTGTATGCTGGAGATGTTTCAAAATGGAGGAAATTAGCAAATTCACTTAAATTAAAAGCATTAATAAGAATATCTAAAGCAAGTGGTATTGATAATGCTGCTGACATTCAATCTTTAGTTTCAGCTGGAAATTTAATGACTTCAAATTCTGATAGTGCATTAATTTATAATTTAGATGCAGGATCTACTGATGCAAATCCTATTTATCAAGGTTTAGATGGACGTTTAGAATATAAAGTAAGTTCAGTATTGGTTGATGAAATGGAAACATTAGCTGATCCTAGATTAGCAGTTTTTGCTAAACCTGTAGGTTCTTCATTTATTGGAAATGTTCCTGGTGTTGAATCTCTTAATTATTCAGGAACTTCAGCTATTGGTACATTTTATAATAATAAAACATTACCAGGAGTAATTTTGTCTTATGCACAAGTGGAATTTTTATTGGCGGAAGCTGCAAACGAAGGATTTATTTCTGGTGGTAACACAGAAGCAGTATCTCATTTCAATAAAGGTATTGAATCAAATTTTTTATTCAACGGATTAACTTCTGCTGAAGCAGCTACTTACTCTTCACAACCAAGCTTACAATTTGCAGCTACAGCATCTGGTAGAGTAATAATTGGAACACAAGTATGGCTAGCTTTGTATGGGCAAGGTTTTGAAGCTTGGACTGAGTGGAGAAGAACTGGAGTACCTGCATTATTACCAGTTGCAAATGCAGCAATACCAAGTATCCCTTCAAGACTTTATTATGCAGTTAATGAAGCATCTGTAAATCAATCAAACTATTCTGCGGCAGTATCAACTTTAACTGGAGGTGATAAACTTACTTCTAGATTATGGTTTATGAACTAATTAATTTTAATTTTAATAATATGAAAAATATAAAAATATTATCGTTACTATTTATTTTCACATTTACATTTATGTCTTGTGAAAAAGATAGTGATAGTCTTACCGGAAATGAAAATATCGGTGGTCTTTTAACAATCAAAAAGAAATTAGTATCATACGTAATTGGTGATGGTACTAGTTTAGAATATAGCAACACTTTTTCTTCATATCAAGGAGGTGTAAAAGTAACAAAAGTAAATATTTATAAGAGTTTTCTTAATACAAATGGAACTCCTATTGAGACTGATGATACAAAATCAAATGAAATCCTTTTAAGGTCAATTGAAGTTCCAACTATAAAACAATATACAAGTGTTGATTATAATGTAACTTATTTACAATTGGCAGAAGGATTATCTATTGGAGGGGTTCCTTTATCAACAGATGATACAACTCTTAATATAGGTGATTATTTCACATTACGTTATGAATCAATAACTTCTGATGGTAAAATTGTACAAAATAGTTTAGCAACAGCTTCTACAAAAGTAGCAGCAGGTACACGTTTAGCTGGTACCTATAAATGTCTAGATGCATTATATTATAGAATCGGTGTTTTGACTGCAGATACTTCTGCTTGGCCAGCTGAAACTATAATAGAATCTGTAGATGCTACAACTTATAGAGTTGTTAAAAGATTTGGTTACTTTCCTGAAGCTGCAAATGATGATAATACTTGGTATTTTAAAGTTGTAGGTAATACTATTTCATATCCAGCTCAAGAACCAGATGGTTCTACTGCTCAAACAGGAAATGGGCAACCTTTTATTACTTGTGAATCTAATCCAGCAAGTTTTAATCCTGAAGTAAATTGTGGTAATTCAAATTTTGTTGTTCTTGACAATGTAAATGGTGGTAAGGATAAGTTATATATGACTTTTGGATATTTATCTCCGTCTGGACCACGTGTGTTTTATCAAGTTTTAGAGAAAAAATTATAATTTAATAATTCAATATGAAAAATATAAAAAATCTAATTTTCTTTATTTCAATAGCATGTTCTGCATTATTTGTAGCTTGTGATAAAGAAGATGGTACTGGATACAGTACGGTAAATATAGTAAGTGGTGTTACAGGTACTGTCAATGTACCATTTGCAACAAATTTAGAAGTAACTGAAGTAGAACAAGGAGTTTATAGTTATACTGTTACATTATCAAAAGCACAAGTAGTACCAGTTGTAATTAATGTTATACAAGTTGGTGGTAGTGCAATTGCTAAAACAGATGAAGTTGATGGTGATTTTGATTTCGATAAAACCATTAACATACCTGCTTTTGAAACTAGTGGTTCTGGTACATTTACAATATTATATGATACAGAAGAAGAAAGTCAAGAAGATTTTACACTTCGTGTTAGTGATAATAGAACAGCAAATGCATCTATTCCATCAAAAGATTTTACTGTAAAAATCAACAATAGTTGTGTTTCTGCATTAGCTGGAACATATGATTTTGTAACAACTAATTGTTATACACCTGGTCCACCTTCTAATTCTGTTTCTGGCCCATTTACTGGAACCGTTACATTTACAGAATCTGGAGTTGGAGTTTATGATATTTCTGACGCATCTTTTGGAGGTTGGATTGGTTTATATGGTCCTGGTAATGAAGCGACAGGAGTTAAACTTGTGGATAATTGTAATGTTATTTCATATTCAGGTGTTGACCAATTCGGAGAAGTTTTTACTTTCTCTAATCTAGTTGTTCTTGGATCAACTTTGTCTTTCCATTGGGAAAATGATTACGGCGAATATGGAGATACTACTTTAACAAGAACTGATGGTACAAATTGGCCAAATTTAAGTTTATAATTAAATTAAAAAATTAATATTAAAAAACCACTCTATAAAATGAGTGGTTTTTTTATACCTTTGCACAATGGAAAAAGAACATCAAATTTTTGGGATTAGAGCAATAATAGAAGCCATTCAATCAGGTAAGGAAGTAGATAAGGTTTTTATTCAAAAAGAGATATCTAGCGAATTGATGAAAGATTTGATGAAAGTAATGAAACGTGCCAACGTAAATTTTTCTTATGTTCCTGTCGAAAAACTAAATCGATTAACTCCAAATAACCATCAAGGTGCTGTAGCAAGTATCTCTCCTATTGGTTTTATGGATTTAGAACATTTGGTTGAATCTACAATTGAATCTGGTAAAATGCCTTTGTTTTTAATTCTTGATCAAATTTCTGATGCACGTAATTTTGGTGCTATTATCAGAACTGCAGAATGTACTGGTGTTAACGGTATAATTGTTCAAAAAGCAGGTTCTGCCCCTGTAAATGGAGATACTGTAAAAACATCTGCTGGTGCAGTATTTAATCTACCTATTTGTAAAGTAGAACATATCAAAGATGCTATTTTTTATCTTCAAGGATCTGGAATAACTACAGTTGCTGCTACTGAAAAAACAGATAAAAATATTTATGATATTGATTTAAATCAACCTATAGCAATAATTATGGGTAGTGAAGATCGAGGCATCAATCCATCTGTATTAAAAATTGTAGATGAAAAAGCTAAACTCCCAATGTTTGGTTCTATTGGTTCTCTTAATGTTTCTGTAGCTTGCGGAGCTTTTTTATATGAAACTGTTAGACAAAGAAGCTAATTAGAATTCGAGTTTAAATCCTTTTTTCTTTAAAATCATAAATAATATTCATATTTGAAGAAGTATTAAAATTATTTTGCATTTCTAATTCTTCCGCAGTTGGTGGTGGTAAATTGACAAAATTTCCATTTTCGTCAAATCGTTGCATAAATTTGTCATCTTCAGAATTATAATCAGGATGCTCCCAATCGTATCGTATCATTTTTTTGTATTCTGGAGTTTTCATTTGTATGGCAAAAATAAAACCTGTAATTAATCCTGCCAAATGTCCTTCCCAAGAAATGCCTTCTTTTACATTAGGAAAAATATACCAAACCAAACTTCCGTAGATTAAAATCACTAATAAAGACAGCGTTACTAATCTATAATATTGAGTTCTTATTCCTTTAAAAAAAATAAAACTCACTAATACATATACCAATCCACTGGCACCAATGTGGTAGGAATCTCTACCTATAATCCAAGTTAAAAAGCCGGTGAGCAAAATACCATAGCCTAAAACTGAAAAAGTTTGTTCTCTATAGAAAAAACGCAAAGCTGCAATTAATATCAATAACGGAATGGAATTATTATACAAATGTTCTAAATTTCCGTGAATAAAAGGACTAAAAAA
>JAYTVI010000035.1:0-7825 GCA_043744095.1 Flavobacterium sp. | reverse complement strand
ATAATTAAAGAACCAACCCAAGGTGCAAAATTTCCTTGAATTCCTATAAAAATTGAATTTGGAATATGGCTTTTTACAAAATCATCTTCGTGTCTTACATCTAGAATAATAGCATCAGATTGATTAGCAAGCATTTCAAATTCTTTTGGCGTTAAAGCCTTTTTTGATTTTGTGAGAATAGCATCTAAACTTTCGTATCCTTCAATATTCATCATCACATTTTGAGGAAAATAAGCTGGTGGTAAACCTAAACCATCTAAAAGTTCTTTGGCAAATTCTTCACGCGTCATATCTGTACGCAAAGCATAATTGGTTTTCTTTTGATTGCCCAAAGTATCGGTAGTTTCTTTGCTCATATTTTTGCCACAAGCGCTTCCAGCACCATGACTTGGATAAACGATTAAATCATCAGCCAATGGCATAATTTTATTTCGTAATGAATCAAATAAATAAGAGGCTAATTTTTCTTGTGTTAAATCTTCCGAAAAAGCTTGCGCTAAATCAGGACGACCAACATCTCCAATAAACAAAGTATCTCCGGTAATAATTCCGCGTTGTTTTTGGTTTTCATCAATTAGAAGATAACAAGTACTTTCGAGTGTATGTCCGGGAGTATGAATTGCTTTTACTGTATAATTTCCAACTTTAAATTCCTGATTGTCAGTTGCAATAATTGCTTCAAATTTTGGGTTGGCAGTTGGTCCATAAACAATGTTAGCACCAGTTTTTTTTGCTAAATCAATATGTCCAGAAACAAAATCTGCGTGAAAATGAGTTTCAAAAATATATTTTATTTTAGCATTATCTTTTGTTGCTTTATCTATATAGGGTTGAACTTCTCGCAAGGGATCAAAAATGGCAACTTCGCCATTACTTTCAAGATAATAGGCAGCTTGAGCAATACATCCAGTATATATTTGTTCTATTTTCATAAGGGTATTAATTTAAATGTAAAATTAATTATTTTTGAAGTTATATAATAAATTTTAACTTTAAAATAAAAAAGAGTGTTTGAAATTTCAAACACTCTACTTAAGAATTTATTATTAACTATAATTAAGCTTTTTTCTCTTCAGCTTTTTTGGCAGCACAACAACCTTTTTTTTCTTTACCACAAGATTTTTTTTCGTCTTTAGAGCAAGATTTTTCTGTTTTTGCTTTTTCTTTTTTTGGTTCTTCTTGAGCGTTTACACTCATAGAGAATACTAACGCAAGTAATGTAAATGTTGAAATTAATTTTTTCATTATTATTTTTTTAAGGTTGAAAATTAAATTTTTGAATATTTTATAAAACAAATATATACAAATATTATTGTGTAAATCTTAAATATTTATTAATTAACGATTCTTATTTTAGAAATAATTCTTTGATAAGAATAAAAATTGCCATAACTAAAACAAACCATCCGAAACCTTTTTTGAGTTGGTTTTCGTTACTAAATTTACTTAAAAATAATCCAGTAAATATTCCAATCATTGCCAAAGATGTAAAAATAAATAAAAACTTCCAGTCGATTTCAAAACTTCCCACATCGCCAGAAAACCCAATTATTGAGTTGAGTGCAATAATAAAAAGTGAAGTTCCAATGGCTTTTCGCATAGGTAATTTGGCTACAAAAACTAATGCTGGAATTATTAAAAAACCACCACCAGCACCTATAAGACCTATTAGAATTCCAATTAATATGATTTTAAAAACAGTAAAAATTAAATTGGGTTTAGATGTTATTTCATTTAAAATTTCTGATTTTTTTTTCAACATTGACAATGCTGCTACAAACATAACAATTGCAAAAAGCAGCATCAAGAAAGTGTTTTTTGATAAAGTAAAACCCGCAGTACTAAAAATAATATCAGGAATGGCAGGAACAATATATTTTCTAGTAAAAAAAACTGATGTAAATGAAGGAATTGCATAGAGTATTGCTGTTTTTACTTCAACAACTCCTTTTTTGAAATTTAATATTGTACCAAATGCAGAAGTCATTCCAACAATAAAAAGAGAATATGCCGAGGCAATAACAGGATTATAACCCAAAATATAAACTAAAATTGGTACTGTAAGTATAGAACCGCCGCCACCAGTGAGACCCAAAATAATTCCCATACAAAGCGCTCCGATATAGCCTATATATTCCAAAATAATGATTTAAAATAAGAATTCAAAAGTAAGCTATTTTTCTGGAGAATAGTTTTAACTTAAAATTAATAATCGTTTGAATCATTAAAATATACAAATTGAGTACTTTTATAAATTATGCGAGACTATAACAACAAAGGTTTTTTTTTCAAGAACTACGAAGCACCATTTCAAACACCATTTGATAAATTATTTGAAATTTTCAAAGAATTAATCACGCATACTTCGGGTGATTTTGATGAAGCAATCGATTGGCTGCGTCAGTTAGATAAGGAATACAAACTAACTGATAAAAATTATACAATTGATGATTTTATCGAAGATTTAAAGAAAAAAGGATACATCAAAGACAAATTGAAAGAAGATGGTACTTCTGGAACAGGTATTACATCCAAAACAGAAAGAGCAATACGGCAACAAGCCTTAGATCAGATTTTCGGTAATTTGAAACGTTCAGGTACTGGAAATCACAAAACTAAATATTCTGGAAGTGGTGATGAGCAAACAGGTGAATTTCGTGATTATCATTTTGGCGATGGATTAGAAAGTATCTCATTGACAGAAAGTTTGCGAAACGCACAAATCAATAATGGTATTGACGAATTTAGACTAACTGAAAGTGACTTGGTTATAGAAGAATCTAAATTCAAAGCACAAATGAGTACTGTTTTGATGATTGACATCAGTCATAGTATGATTTTATACGGAGAAGATAGAATTACTCCAGCCAAAAAAGTTGCAATGGCTTTGGCAGAATTAATCACGACACGTTATCCAAAAGATACTATAGATATAATAGTTTTTGGTAATGATGCTTGGCCTATTGCAATAAAAGATTTACCCTATCTAAAAGTTGGGCCATATCATACTAATACTGTTGCGGGTTTGCAATTAGCAATGGATATTTTGCGAAGAAAACGCAATACAAACAAGCAGATTTTTATGATAACCGATGGCAAACCAAGCTGTGTTAGAGAAAAAGACGGCACCTATTATATGAACAGTAATGGTCTTGACCAATATATTGTCGAACAATGTTACAACCAAGCACAACAAGCAAGAAAATTGCATATTCCGATTACAACTTTTATGATTGCTAATGATCCTTATTTACAAAAATTTGTCAATCATTTTACAGAAGCCAACCAAGGAAAAGCATTTTACACAGGATTGAAAGGTTTGGGCGAAATGATTTTTGAAGATTATGAAACAAATAGAAAGAAGAAAATTAAATAATTCTAGGGCGTTACCAGATTGCTTCGTGCCTTGCAATGTCTGGTCGGGCTTTCCGTTTCAATCTTTTTTTAAGGCAAAAAAAGCCTCAAAAAAAGGATTTACACTGCAATCCCTAACGCAAACCCAATAAAACAACAATAACAACTGCAATCTTTATAAAAAAAATGAAAATAGAAAACATTAAAACACTAGCAGAATTAAAAGCATCTGGATACATTTCGAGAAGTATAAAAGACGAATTGCGAGACAATTTAAGACAAAAAATAAAATCTGGGAAACCTGTTTTCGAAGGAGTACACGGATTTGAAAATACAGTTATCCCTGAGTTAGAACGTGCTATATTATCCCGTCACAATATCAATTTACTTGGACTTCGTGGTCAAGCCAAAACACGATTGGCTCGAAAAATGATTGATCTTTTAGATGAGTATATGCCTATTGTAGAAGGTTCAGAAATAAATGATGATCCATTACATCCAATTTCGAGGTTTGCAAAAGATTTAATTGCAGAAAATGGGGATGCAACTCCAATAAAATGGATACATAGAAACCAACGATTTTCAGAAAAATTAGCTACACCAGACGTAACTGTTGCTGATTTGATAGGAGATGTTGACCCAATAAAAGCAGCCAATTTAAAATTATCTTATGCTGATGATAGAGTAATTCATTTTGGAATGATTCCTCGTGCAAACCGCTGCATATTTGTAATCAATGAATTACCCGATTTACAAGCCAGAATTCAAGTGGCATTATTCAATATTTTACAAGAAGGCGATATTCAAATTCGTGGTTTTAAGTTGCGTATGCCACTAGATATGCAATTTGTTTTTACTGCAAATCCAGAAGATTATACCAATCGTGGAAGTATAGTTACACCTTTAAAGGATAGAATTGGTTCTCAAATACTAACCCATTACCCTGAAAGTGTTGCAATTGCAAGAACAATAACCGCACAAGAAGCCAAGTTAGATAAAGTTCAATCAGAATTAGTTTATGTGCCAAGTATTGCCAAAGATTTACTAGAACAAATAAGTTTTGAAGCTCGCGAAAGTGAGTTTATAGATAACAAAAGTGGTGTTTCGGCAAGATTGAGTATTACTGCATTCGAAAATTTATTGAGTACCGCAGAGCGAAGAGCATTGAGAGCTGGAGAAGATAAAACTACTGTTCGATTGTCTGATTTTATGGGAATTATTCCTTCGATTACAGGAAAAGTTGAATTGGTTTATGAAGGCGAACAAGAAGGTGCTGCATTTGTAGCTCAACATCTTATAGGTGATGCAATACATTCATTTTTTCCGGCTTATTTTCCAAAAATTGAAAAACTAGAACGTGATTCAGACTCAAGTCCTTTTGCCAAAATACTAGAATGGTTTTTTACAGAAACTGGTTTTGAATTGCTTGATGATGCCTCAGATGAAGATTATAAAAAACAATTGGATGCAGTAAAACCATTAGAAGATTTAATTCAAAAATACCAACCTCAAATAGCCATTGAAGATAAATATTTTTTCAAAGAATTTGTACTTTGGGGATTAGTAGAATACGACAAATTAAGTAAAGATAGAGTAGAAGTAGGGTATCAATTTAAGGATTTGTACGGAAGTTATATTAGTAAATTATAAGTTGGTTAGAAAACTTAATAAAAAAGTGTATTTTCGCAAAAATTAAATTAAAAACTATGAAAATCAAATTATTAAGTATCTTATTTCTATTTTCTTTAGGAAGTATTTTTGCTCAAAGTATTTCGAGTGAAAATGTAGAATTTCAATTGCTAAAACAACCAAAAACATTAATTGACCCAGTTTCAAGACAATTAAAAGTCACAGTAACTTCTCCTTACAATGTTAAAGCAGAAGATGTTATTGCTAGATCAAAAGTAGACCATCAAAATGATTTAAAAAATTATGACAAAGTTGTTGCTGATAGCGAAAAAGATTTTCAAGTAAAACTGCAAGATTTTGCAGTTGACACAAAAAAAGCCAATGAACAATTTGCATTAGAATCTGCCGAGTTCAAAAAACTTTCTCTTTTAGAAAGGTTGTCAATGACCGAACAAAAGAAAAATCCTGTTTTGGTTTTGCCTTCAAGACCTGTATATTACAAACCAGTTCCGCCAGTTTATAGAGAACCAAATCTAAATGATTATATTATTGTAGACAATAATGTTTTGGCATCAAAAATAAATATTTCGGGATTTACCAAAGAAGGAAATTATATAGATGTTGTAACCGATATTCAATATGTAAATTTTCAAGACAATGCTGGTCAAACCTATGCAAATCAACCTACAAAATTGATTGTAAAAGTAAATGGTGTTGAAAAACTAAACGATACTTTTTTTAAAGAGTTTAAACTTATTGCTTCCTCTCCAAGTAATAACATCAACAAACCACTTGCCGAAAAAAATCATTTAGAAAGTGTTATCGCTTTTATAAATCAATATTTAAACGATAATTATGGATATAAAGCCATAACAAAAACAATTGCATTAGGTACAGTCAAAAACAAAGGAAAGTATGATGATTTAGAAAAAGCACATTTATATGTGACAACAAACCTTAAAAAACTGCAACCAGAATTATCAGATGTAAATGATGTAGCATTTGCGAATATGAAAAAAGGTACAGATTTATGGTTGCAAACACTCGATAAAATTGAATATAAAAACCCTAAATCTGATTTTAATTCTAAAATTGCTAAGTATATTTATTTCAACTTATTGAGATTGAATCTTGGATTAGAAAACAAGAAAGAAGCTGAAAAATATTTGAATCAATTTCAAGAAAATTTAATTTATATGGATTTGTCTTATGACGAAAAAAGAGAATTAGACCGATTAGAAAAAGAAATTTATAGAAAAACTATTTAAAATGAAAAAAGCTATCATAGCCTTACTTGTTGTATTTTTTTCAAGTTTGGTTTTTGCACAAAATAACGAAAACGGTAAGAAATTTGAGTTTAATTCTTTAACAGAAAAAGACGCAAAATTTGTTATGAAAGATGCTTACAATCATTTTTTATTTAGCATTATCAATATCGATGGAATGTTGCGAAACAACATTATTAACTTGAGAAAATTTGATCAAAAAAATCAATTAGTTCAAACCTATACGCAAGATTTTGCACCAAAGGATATTAGTACATTAAATAATTATTTAGCATCATACGAAATAGGAAATGACAAAATAGTAATTTTTACCGAAAGTTATTCTGGAAAGTTAAAGAAAAAAGAAATATTTAAAAATGTTTTTGATAAAAAAACAGGAATATTTGAAACGTCAATAGTTGCTACTTATCCTATTGAATCACTTTCAAAATCGGGTGATACTTATATTAGAAAATCTGAAAATAATAAATTTATAGGAATTTGTTTCCGAAGATATACACCAAAAAAAGAGCCAGAAAGTATCAATCTAATAATGTTAGATTTAAATTCTTTAAATACTATTTGGCAAAAAGATGTAACTTTTGAAAGCACTTTTCTAACAAGAAGCATAACAGTAACAAACTCAGGAAAAGCACTTTTGTTGCGTGAACCAAGTAGTTATAAAGAAAAAAATTATTTAGTTCAAGTTTCTGCTGATGGTCAAGAAGATAAAACTTTTGAAACTGAAATTAAATTGCATGAGCCAAAAGCAATTACAATTGGTAGCCAAGATTATTTATTAGCTTTTAATTATCCTGCAAAAGGAGTAAGAAGAGGAGATTTTCAAGATTTACTTTTTTATGATTTAGAAACAGGAAGTACAATTAAAAACATAAGTGTAGGTGACTTTAATACTGTAAAAGATATTAAAGATGTTGTTATTCAAAACATTTTTCAACAAAATAACGAAATCGTATTATTTGCAGAAGCAAAAGCCGAAATAGCGGTAAAACCAACACCAGGAATGGCAGTAAGTTGGGATACAAAATACAGATACGAAATGCCAACAATTATTGTTTTAGGAAATGATGGAACTTTAAAAAAGGGAGAGAAATTAGAAGACAGTTCAAATAAATCTTCTGAATTTTATCATTCTTTTGGATTGGTAAATATAAAAGGGAATTATCATATAAACAATGGTTTTAATGGAGGTTTTTATGCTCTAGAATCAGCTAATAATTATAATAATAATCAAAATAAATATGTTAGTTTGTCATATTTGATGAATCCAAGAGTAAATCCTGGGGATGTTATGGTTTATCAATTATCAGCTTATATTCCTGAAAGTAACAGATTGATTTTTGCAGTAATGGCAAACGAAAAAGAAATGTATTTGGTAAATAATTTCAATTTCAAATAAAATAGGATATTCAAATTCTCAAAAAGCTAGTAATCATTAAAATAATTATTAGCTTTTTTTTTAAAATTTATAAAATGAAAAAATCTTTACTCTTTGTTTTACTTTTTCCGCTATCGATTATAGCACAAGGATATACAAGTTATTTTACGGGTAATAC
>JAYTVI010000034.1:0-30186 GCA_043744095.1 Flavobacterium sp. | reverse complement strand
AATGTGTTATCTTTGATTTCGATAGCGATTGTTGATTCCATAGTTAATTCATTTTCATTAGTAATTCTACCAAAATTGATTTTTAAAGTGACTTTTTTAATGGTTTTACAAGTGAAATAAAAATGATTTCTATTGTAAAATAATTAGCAAAGTTAAACATTTAAGGACTAATAATCAAGGTTTATTTTTCCTATTTTTTAGTATACTAAAATAGTGTTAATTATAGAAACTCTTCTATTTGCCTTCAAAAGAAAAAAGTAATTTTATTGTCCTGAGTAGAAATTCAAAAAACAAATCTCTTTAAAAATTCATTCCATAAATGAAAAAAATTGCAGTTTATTTTATGCCAGGTTTAGCGGCAAGTTCTACAATATTTGAAAGAATCAAACTTCCAGATGCTACTTTTGAGATTCATTTATTAGACTGGGAAATTCCTCATAAAAACGAAACTTTAAACGGTTATGCTAAAAGAATGGCATCTTATGTGAAAGAGGATAATGCAGTTTTGATAGGCGTATCCTTTGGTGGAGTATTGGTTCAAGAAATGGCTAAATATTTAAATTTAAGAAACTTAATTATTATATCAAGTGTCAAAACCAATCTTGAAGTTCCTTTGCGAATGAAAATTGCTAAATCAACCAAATTTTACAAATTAGTACCCACTTCATTATTACAGAATATCGAAATTTTAAATAAATTTTCGTTCGGAAAGATTATTCAACAGCGTTTAAAATTGTATGAAAAATATTTATCGATGCGAGACAAAGTCTATCTGGATTGGGCAATAGAACAAATGATTGTTTGGAGTAGAACCAAAGCCGACAAAAAGGTAATTCATATTCACGGTGATGAAGACGAAGTTTTTCCTATAAAAAATATTAAAAACTGTATTGTTGTTAAAGAAGGAACACATATTATGATATTGAGTAAATATCGCTGGATGAATGAAAATTTGACAAAAATAATTCTTGGTGAATACCAATAAAACGGTCTGATTTTTGTAATTTTACAAATAATTAAATTGAAATGAATATGAACTGGATAAAAAAAACAACTATAATAGCTTCAATCGCATCATTAAGCGGTGCATTTATTTATAGTACTTCAACAGAAAATAAAAATAAAATTACGCACGAAGGCACAACACAATTTTTTCCTACTAGTATTGATTTTGCTGGTGAAAAAACTCCTTTGCAAATATCAGATGTTAGAGAACGACTTGATCGAGAATTACTTGTAAATGCTAATCTTGATGCCTCAACTTTATTAATTATAAAAAGAGCCAATCGAGCCTTTCCTATTATCGAACCTATTTTGAAAAAAAATAATGTTCCAGATGATTTTAAATACCTAGCAGTAATAGAAAGTAATCTTATGAATGCTGTTTCGCCAGCTGGTGCGAAAGGTGTTTGGCAATTTATGCCAGAAACTGCACGCGAAAGTGGAATGGAAGTAAATGAAAATGTAGATGAGCGTTATCATCTTGAAAAAGCAACCGAAGCTGCTTGTCAATATTTAATTAATGCAAAACAAAAATTTGGTACTTGGACACTTGCTGCTGCATCGTATAATGGTGGTATGAATGGCGTAAACAAACAAATTGAACTTCAAAAAGTAAGCAATTATTATGATTTGTTACTCAATGACGAAACCTCACGTTATGTGTTTAGAATCTTAGCCTTGAAAGAAATAATGAACAATCCAGAGAAATTTGGATTTACAGTAAACTCAGACGAATTGTATGTCAATTTACCTTCAAAAAAGTTAATAGTAGATAGTGCAATTACCGATTTGGCTACTTTTGCAAAATCTCAAGGAATAAACTATAAAATTTTAAAGATTCATAATCCTTGGTTGAGAGACAAAAAATTGATAAATGCAAAAAAAAAGAAATACGAAATTGAAATTCCGTTAAACGGATATTAAAAAAAGTGCTCAATGCACTTTTTTTATTCTTGCAAAGCAAGTTGCTCTTTAGTTAATTCATTTTTCTGAAGAAAATGAACAATGCGGTTATTAAAAACAATATAGTTTATTTCTAAGGCATTTTTGAAAAGTGTCTTTGGAGGTATTGAAACTCCACCACGTTTGATATCTACAACTTTAAGATCACTATCCAAAAAATAAGAAGTCGGAAAACCTAACGTATGCTTTAAAGTAGCAACGACTGCTTCATCATTTTTATAAGATTCATTTGCATAACAAACTTTGATATTAGAATTAAATTGTCTGGATATTTTTTTCATATCGTTTCTAATATCCCAAAAAACAACAATCATCTGAAAATCTTTCTCGTATTTTCTCGCCAATTTATTCAGAGCAGGAATTTCTCCTTTGTTTATAACACACCAAGATGCATAAGTGATAATAAAAACAGGCTTTTTGATTTTACTAAGTTTTACTTTTCTACTATTGATGCATTTAAAAGAATAATCGTCAAAACGAGAACCAACTAAATTGTTTTGAACTAACGAATCAAATAAGGCATTTCCTTTTTCGATATTTCCTTTTTCGAATTCAATATCAGATTTGGTATTGTATTTTTTGAGATTGGTTTTAATAACATCTGTAAAACTTAATGTTTTATCTTGACAATAAGTGCATTGAGAGGAAATAAAAACAGAAATTACGAGTATAATTAATCTCATATAAATTGTATTGTTGATTAATAATGTTCAAATTTAATAATAAATTCGGCTAATAAAAAAGTTTTCAACAATAAAATTTTAATAACTAATTACAAATTGTTAATAAGTGTTGTATTTATAGGACTACATCTTTTTCATTTGTTCTTTCATCATGACAATTTGGTCTTTTAGCATATTTTGTTTGTCAAGTTTTTTTGCCTCATTCAACAAATTGGTTGCCTCAAGTTTTCTACGTCTTGTCATAGCAACTCCAGCTAAGTTTAATTTTGCAACCGCCAAATCCATATCCATATTCAATCCGAGTTCTATAGCTTTTTTAAAATATTTTTCTGCCTGAATCAAATTTGTTTGCGACAACATAATTCCGTGCAAATAATTAAAATAACCTTGTTGCTTTTGTACCAAAGCGGTATCTGGATTTTTGATGTAAGCTAGCCATTTTTGAGCTCCAGGAAAGTCTTGTTTTCTTAATTTTAAGAATGCAAGTAAGATAAATTCGTTTTTAAAATAAAGAAAAATCGGAATTCCAGAAAGTAATACAAGGAAAATTCCGTTGCCAATATTTCCTTCAGTCATTTGCCAAATCCCTGTAACTATAATAAGTCCAGCCAAAATCAATTTAATATTTCTATGAAACATAATGTAAGTTTTTATAAGTTTGCAAAGATAGTAAAAGGATTTTAAAATATTTTTATAAAACTACTTGCCAGAAAAAAAAGAGTTTGTATATTTGCACTCGGTTTAAAAAATAACCACAATCAAGATTTTAATACCCATTTTTAAAATATAAAGCAATGAGCAAAAGAACGTTCCAACCATCGAAAAGAAAAAGAAGAAATAAGCACGGATTTATGGACAGAATGGCTTCTGCAAATGGAAGAAAAGTGCTTGCTCGTCGTAGAGCAAAAGGAAGACACAAATTGACAGTTTCTTGCGAACCAAGACACAAAAAATAATGATTAGCAATAATCAATATATGAGGCGTTACTTTTATTAGTAACGCCTTTTTTTTTAATCTGTTTATAAATTTTAATAAGTTTGAAATTTCAGAATTTCCTTTTAAGTGTAAACATTTTATCTTTGAACAAACAACAATCAATATACATAACTAACTACAATGCCAAAAGACAACTCTATAAAATCGGTTTTAATAATAGGTTCTGGTCCAATTGTTATTGGGCAAGCTTGCGAATTTGATTATGCTGGTTCTCAAGCTGCACGTTCTATTCGTGAAGAAGGAATTGAAGTAATTCTTATCAACTCCAATCCAGCAACCATAATGACTGATCCGTCAATGGCAGATCATGTTTACTTATTGCCTTTAAATACCAAATCAATTATTCAAATTCTAAAAAATCACCCACAAATTGATGCAGTTTTACCTACAATGGGAGGACAAACCGCTTTAAATTTATGTCTTGAAGCCGACGAAAAAGGAATTTGGGCAGATTTTAATGTGCAACTTATTGGCGTTGATGTTAATGCTATTAATATTACTGAAGACAGAGAACAATTTAAACAGCTTTTAAAGAAAATAAATGTTCCATCTGCTCCAGCAGAAATATGCACTTCGTTTCTTCGTGGAAAAGAAATTGCTCAAGAATTTGGTTTTCCTTTAGTTATTAGACCCTCTTTTACACTTGGCGGAACTGGTGCTGCAATAGTTTATAAAAAAGAAGATTTTGCAGAAAAACTAACCTATGGTTTAGAAATGTCACCTATTCACGAAGTGCTTATTGACAAAGCATTAATGGGTTGGAAAGAATATGAACTCGAACTATTGCGAGATAAAAACGATAATGTGGTCATTATTTGTTCGATAGAAAATATGGATCCAATGGGTATACATACTGGCGACTCAATAACTGTTGCACCAGCTATGACTTTGTCGGATACTACATTTCAACGAATGCGTGATTATGCTATTTTAATGATGCGTTCCATTGGAAATTTTGCTGGTGGATGTAATGTACAATTTGCTGTTTCGCCAGACGAAAAAGAAGATATAGTTGCCATCGAAATCAATCCTAGAGTTTCTCGTTCATCTGCATTAGCTTCAAAAGCAACTGGCTATCCTATTGCAAAAATTGCTTCTAAATTGGCTTTGGGTTATCATCTTGACGAACTTCAAAATCAAATTACAAAATCGACCTCAGCTTTATTCGAACCCACTTTGGATTATGTTATTGTAAAAATTCCGCGTTGGAATTTTGATAAATTTGAAGGTGCAGACAGAACTTTAGGACTTCAAATGAAATCAGTTGGAGAAGTTATGGGTATAGGACGTTCGTTTCAAGAAGCACTTCACAAAGCAACTCAATCATTAGAAATAAAACGAAATGGTCTTGGTGCAGACGGAAAAGGATATAAAAATTACGAGCAAATTATTGAAAAATTAACCTATGCAAGTTGGGATAGAGTTTTTGTAATTTATGACGCCATTCAAATAGGGATTCCTTTGAGTCGCATTCACGAAATTACCAAAATTGATATGTGGTTTCTAAAACAATACGAAGAATTGTATTTGCTAGAAAAAGAAATTACAAAATATAAAATAGATACTTTACCAAAAGAATTAGTTCTCGAAGCCAAACAAAAAGGGTATGGAGACAGACAAATTGCACACATGTTAAGTTGCTTAGAAAGTCAGGTTTATAAATTACGTGAAGATATGAATATCAATCGTGTGTATAAACTAGTTGATACTTGCGCTGCAGAATTTAAAGCTCAAACACCTTATTATTACTCTACTTTTGAAGCTGAAATTGAAACTGCTACTGGAGAAAAATATGTCCATAACGAAAGTATAGTTTCTGATAAAAAGAAAGTTGTTGTACTTGGTTCAGGACCAAATAGAATCGGACAAGGAATTGAATTTGATTATTCATGTGTTCACGGAGTTTTGGCAGCCAAAGAATGTGGTTATGAAACGATTATGATAAACTGTAATCCTGAAACGGTTTCTACAGATTTTGATACAGCCGATAAATTATATTTCGAACCTGTTTTTTGGGAACATATTTACGATATCATTCGACACGAAAAACCAGAAGGTGTAATTGTACAACTTGGTGGACAAACCGCATTGAAATTGGCAGAAAAACTTTCAAAATATGGAATTAAAATTCTAGGAACTTCGTTTGATGCTTTGGATTTGGCTGAAGATAGAGGACGTTTTTCTGAATTATTAACCGAATTAAAAATCCCGTTTCCAAAGTTTGGAATTGCCGAAAATGCAGATCAAGCTAGTGCTTTGGCAGATGTTTTAGATTTTCCATTATTAGTCCGTCCTTCATATGTACTTGGAGGACAAGGAATGAAAATTGTAATCAACAAGCAGGAATTGGAGGAACACGTTATCGATTTGTTGAAAAATATCCCTGGAAATAAATTATTACTAGACCATTATCTTGATGGTGCTATCGAAGCCGAAGCTGATGCCATTTGCGATGGCGAAAATGTGTACATCATAGGAATTATGGAACATATTGAACCTTGCGGTATTCATTCAGGCGATTCTAATGCAACATTGCCACCATTTAATTTAGGTGAGTTTGTAATGCAACAAATAAAAGATCACACACATAAAATCGCACTAGCTCTACGAACCGTTGGATTAATAAACATTCAATTTGCAATAAAAGACGATATTGTTTATATTATTGAAGCCAATCCGAGAGCTTCTAGAACAGTGCCGTTTATCGCAAAAGCATATGGCGAACCTTATGTAAATTATGCAACCAAAGTTATGCTTGGAGTCAAAAAAGTAACCGATTTTACTTTCAATCCACAATTAAAAGGTTATGCAATAAAGCAACCCGTATTTTCTTTTAGTAAATTTCAAAACGTGAACAAAGCACTTGGACCAGAAATGAAATCTACTGGTGAAAGTATTTTGTTTATAGATGATTTGAAAGATGATCAGTTTTATGAATTATACTCTAGACGTAAGATGTATTTGAGTAAATAAAAAAATAAAACCATTAAAGTTTAGAATTTACTTTAAAGAAAATGAAGATTTTTTTCTTTATTCAAAAAAGAAAAATCAAACATAGCATCGTTACGATTTATTTTTATTTTGAAGAAGAGAGAAAAAAAGAACTTTTTATTGCGGTAAATTCTAAACTTAAATGGTATAAATCCCAATCTTAAATTTAAGATTGGGATTTATTTTTATTTTCTTCTTACATAAATATGTTTAATGTTATTTTTACCACTATCACGTTTATCAATTTCAAATTTGTTCATGCTTTCAATAAAGGATAACATTTTAGGGAAACCATAGTTTCTCGAATCAAAATCAGGTTTCTTTTTGAGCATTAAATTTCCTAAATCCCCAAGAAATGCCCAACCATTTTCGTCTTCTAGATCTTCGATACTGTCTGCAAATAGTTTAATAATTTTCGGGTCTATTTGACTAATGGCGTTAATGGTTTGTGTTTTTATTTTAGAATCAGATTTTTTATTATTTCCTTCATTTTGAATCTCAGGTTCGTGTTTCTTTAAAATCTCTATATAAATAAATTTGTCACAAGCAGTAATGAAAGGTGTTAAAGTCTTCTTCTCTCCTATTCCTATTACTTTCATACCTGCTTCACGAAGTCGTGTTGCAAGTCTTGTAAAATCTGAATCAGAAGAAACAATACAAAATCCATCGACTTTTCCTGTATATAAAATATCCATAGCATCAATAATTAGAGCACTATCACTCGCATTTTTGCCTGTTGAGTAACTGTATTGTTGTATTGGTGTTATAGCGTTTTCTAATAATACATTTTTCCAACCAGAAACTGTTGGCTTGGTCCAGTCAGCATAAATTCGTTTAAAAGTTGGTGTGCCGTACTTTGCAATTTCTTCAAACATTTCTTTAACATTTGCATAAGGCACATTGTCCGCGTCAATTAAAACAGCCAATTTTAGGTCTTTTTTTGTTTCCATAATTTAGAAATAGATTTAATTTCTTGTATCAAAAGTAATTATTTTATGTTGAATATAATGATTCAATCAAAATGTCTTTGCATTTCATTTTAAACAATAAATTTTTAAAAAAATAGTACATTTGATTTTCTAAAAAAGAAATTTAAAAATGGCATTTCTAAAAAAAATAAACTCAAAAGCAAAGTCTGATAAAAATACAGGTTTTGGAACCAATGCGAGTAGTTATGGCGGTCGTTTTTTGACTAAAAGTGGCAATGCCAACGTTCGCAAAACTGGTATTGGTTTGTTTGAAAGCATTAGTTGGTTTCATACTATGCTTAACATTCCTAGATGGAAATTTTTGACAATTGTAATTCTTTTTTACTTTTTTGTCAATTGTCTTTTTGCTGGAATGTATTATGTAATTGGTGTAGAGAATTTAAAAGGTGTTGAGATGACAACATCTATAGATAAGTTTGGACAAGCTTTTTTCTTTAGCATTCAGACTTTTACAACAGTTGGTTATGGTCATATAAGCCCAAACGGATTTCTAACTAGTTTTGTTGCAGCCGTAGAAGCCTTATTTGGATTGTTGAGTTTTGCAATTGCAACTGGATTATTTTATGGTAGATTTAGTAAACCAAAAGCACATATTATTTTTTCTGAAAATGCACTGATTGCACCTTTTCAAAATGCTACAGCATTAATGCTTAGAATGTCACCATATAAAAACACAAATCTTACTGATGCTGAAGCAAGACTCACACTAGGAATGAGTATTGAAGAAGATGGAAAACCTGTAAATAAATTTTATACATTAGATTTAGAACTCGACAAAGT
The DNA here is from genome assembly GCA_043744095.1 of Flavobacterium sp. GTDB lineage: Bacteria > Bacteroidota > Bacteroidia > Flavobacteriales > Flavobacteriaceae > Flavobacterium. The sequence goes on along the minus strand of JAYTVI010000034.1, from coordinate 21,781 downwards.
CAATGCTTTGACATTGAGTTGGACACTTGTACATCCAATCACAGAATCTAGTCCTTTATTTAATTTGACTCAAAAAGATTTTGAAAATATAGAAGGTGAAATTATCGTTTTTGTTCGTGTTTTTGACGATATGTATAGTACTCATGTTGTAAAACGAACTTCATACACTTTTAATGAAATTATTTATAGTGCAAAATTTTTACCAATGTTTTCAAGAAGTTATGATGACAGCAAAACTATTTTGCAAATTGATAAACTAAATTTGTTTGAAAAAGTAAATTTGTAAATAGTTTTTTTTAAAAAATATTATTTAATATCATAATAAAAGTTTAATACCCAGAATAGTAATGGATATAAAAAAACCCAACGAATTGTTGGGTTTTCAGTGAAAAATATTTATAAATTATTCTTTTATAAATTTTTGTGAATAATCTTTATTGTTTTCGTCTCTTAATAAAATAATATAAGTTCCGTTTGAAATATTTTCGATATCTAATTTTGAATTTTCAATTTTAGATTCTAAAACTAATTTTCCGTTTAAGTCGAATACTTGAGCCATTTTAAAGACAACATTTTTTTCGGATGTAATATTTAAAACTTTTGTAGCAGGATTTGGATATAAACTAAACCCAGCATTTTTGAAATCACTAATAGCAAGTGTTGCACCTTCGGCCACTCTCAATACTCTATTTATTGATGGATTATCAATTACATCAACAAGACCAGAAGGCCATCTGATAATTACTTGGGTAATAGCAGTAGCAGTTCCTAATCCGAAATGGGCATTTAATGAACTCATATATTTAAATCCTTGACCACTACGAACATCTCTAATTTGTTTTCCGAAAGCTCCATAAAGCTCAACTCTAGCACCAATACCGTTGCTGTTACTTTGGATTCCGTGTAATGAAACTGTAAACCAATTATTTCCATTAGGAATTGCATAACGAACGGTTGAACCATTCAAAATATCTAGAAAACCATCATTGTTAAGGTCTCCAACTGCACCGACTGCAATAGCCGGATAATTTGTAGGTGCAAAAAAGTTATTCCCTTCATTAAACATAATTTTGTTACCACTTCCCATTACATCTACAAAACCATCATTGTCAAAATCATAAGCAATGTGATCTATGTTTGTAGCAGTATTGGTATCCCAACCTGATCCTGCTGTAATATTTGTAAAAGCTTCTTCGACAGAATTAGAAGTATCCAGATTATTTCTAAAAAATTTATGAGTTCCACCACTTGCACCAATCATAATATCCATATCGCCATCATTGTCAAAATCTGCAATTGCAGAAGACCAAGATTGAACTGGTTGAATGTTGACTTGTGCAATTGCTGATATATCGGTATAAACTCCATTTCCATCATTTCTATGCAATTCGCAAGGTGGACCAGAACATTTTGAGATAAAAACATCTGAATCTCCATCATTATCAAAATCTGTAAATAGTGTTGAATAATTTCCGCCTATTGTACCAAAATTCATCGCTCCAGGAGTTACATTAGATTGATAAAAAGTAAAATTACTAGCTCCATCATTTAGATAATAACAGTTTGGAGCAATATCATGACATGAAAAAGCATCAAGATTTCCGTCATTATTTAAATCAGCAAAATTGGTTCTTTGACAGAAAATATATTGTCCTGGTGTAAAACTAGAATATGCTGTTCCTGTTTCGTTTGATTGCCAAAAAGAGAGTCCACTACCATTTCCTAAAAGTAAATCATTATAACCGTCTCTGTTATAATCTCCTGCAGCCATACTCCAAGTTGGCATTTGGCTGGTACCTGTTATAGGGAAATCTGCAATTGAAAAAGTATCTGTATCTCCTTGAAAATGGACTCTTAAGTTATTTGGACTTACGCCAACAATATCATCTTTTCCGTCACCATTCATATCTACCACACATATATTATACGAACTATTTATAGTTGAAACAATTTGGTTATTATAGGATATTGGAACAACAATTATTGCTTCTGTTAATTCAAAATCAAATCCAGCGGTACTCCATTTATTATCCCAAGCAATATAATAAGTAGTTCCAGCAGCTACATCAAAAGTTCTTTTTGATAAGTTTGAATTTGTATTATCTGTATTACAAGCTATAATACCTGAATTATCTTCTGCAAAAAGACATGTAAGTGTACCTGAACATGAACCTGTATAAACACTAAAATTGGTGTCTTTACAAATATTTACCTCTAAATCTGACGAGATAGTAACTCTATAATTTTGGGATGGTGTATAAGAATACCATTTTGCTTTTGGAGATGTAGAACAACTTGTTACTAAGTTTGCTCCATTTACTTCATCAACTGTTGTAATTCCTGCAATAACTGGTATTGCCGTATAACAAGGTGAAGGTACAAATGGTGCTTCTATTAACTGAAATTCAAACCCAAGAGCACTCCATTGGTTATCCCATTTTATATAATAAGTTGTCCCTGCAACAACATCAAAAGTTTTTATTGATAAAAATGTGCTTGAGTTTCCAGAATTACAAGCAATTATTCCAGAATCATCATCACCTGTATAACAAGTTAATGCACCACAATTTCCTGTATAAACATCAAAATTGGTATCTTTACAAATATTAACCATTAAATCTGAAGTTATAGTTACACTATAATTATCTGTTGGTGTATAAGTATACCATTCTGACAAACTTGCTGTTGAACAAGCTGTTGTAATATTAGTACCTGTTATTGCAGGCACAATTGTCGTTCCAGCTGTAATAGGCAATGCAGTTGCACAAGTTTCTTGAGCATTTACAATTTGAGAACCAAAACTAAATAGCAATATTGCAAAAATTTTACAATAATTGAATTTGTTTAAAAGCTGTTTTTTGTAATTTTTTTGTTTCATTTTTGTTTGTTTTTAAAATTCAATTTATTCACATTGAGATAATGAGTTTATCCAATCTCGGATCAGAGCAACCCCTTCTTCATGTATTACTGTTCTTCCATGAAGCGGCATTCTATAGGATTCATCAGTTGTATTTATTCTATAATACAACATTGACATATTAATGTTACGTGGATTTACTATTTTATTTAATTCTGGTGGAAAATCTTGCATATCTTCTGTATTAACACAAACACCCATATTAGTTTCATTATTTGCAGATTCAGAAAAAGCAAATCGCATTTGTCTATAATCGCAATGTCTATTATTTTGATGACAATGGGCACAATTTGCATCAACATATGATCTTGCTCTGGTGTCTATAGGTTTTGTAGTATCATTATAATCAACAGTGGTATTATTTATTGAAGGATAACTAAAATTGTTTTGCAAATAACCTATTTGTATCCATCTTGTTAATTGATTTACAGTAGTCCTTCCGTAATTATAATTAAAATTTAAATTTTGTGGTTTTATTCCAATTGGAATATGAGAAGTTTCTAAAACATTGTTTACTACTTGCTGAAATTTATGGCACACATTGCATTGTTCTTCTGATGGTATTCTATAATTGGTTGATTTTATTATATCGTTATCATCTTTCCAAGAAATTTGAGTGTAACTGCCTGAAATATCATAATAAGCTTCAGTTTGTTCTGAATTCCAAATATAATCTGCAAAAATCCAACCCGAAGATTTTCTTATCATAATTCGAGTTTCAATAATTCTTGTTCCGTTTATTGGTGTTATATTTTGAACTTTATTATAATAAAAAGTCTTTATTAATGCAGCACCAATAGGTAATTCTAGAATTGAACCATCTCCATTATAGGTAGCTTTAACACCATTTGGCATCCAGACAAATCTTTTTTTGAGTGCATAGTCAGAAAATAATGAACTAGCAGGTTGATATGGAATAACTTTATATCCTGGGTTTTGGTTTTTAAGTTCACCAACAAAAAAATGATAATCTGATAATTTTGGAAAAGGAACTTGAGTTAAGTCAAGTGTAATTGGTGCATTTTCTTTTATTGTAATAGTTTGCTTATTATTTTCATTCGATAATGGCAAATATTCCCCATCACTTTCTGTACAAGAAACCAAAGTGAATAGAAGTACTATTAAATAAAGAATTATGTAGTTTTTTTTCATGCTTATTTCCCTATCCAAATTTAATGAAAAAAAGTTAATTACCTAATTATTATTTAACTAACAAAAAAAAAGGATTGTATTTTTGTTTACCTTCATAAAAAAAGCCCATATCTATTACAAATATGGGCTTCAAGTATTTTATTTAATTTTTATTCTTTTATAAATTTTTGAGAATAACCTTTCCCTTTTTCATCTTTTAATAAAAGTAAATAAGTTCCTGTTTTTAAATTTTCTACAGTAATTGAACTATTTTTGATTTCTGATTTCAAGATTAATTTTCCATTCAAATCATATATTTGAGCAGTTTTAAAAGTTATACCATTATTAGCTGTTATGTTTAAATTTTGTTTTGCTGGATTTGGGTATAGACTAAATTCGGCATTTTTAAAATTTGCATTTGCCAAAGGAGCTGAACCTTCTTGAACCATAATTCTGCGATTAGATGTTGGATTATCAATTACATCAACTGTTCCTGAAGGCCATCTTACAATAAGTTGAGTAATTTGTGTTTCTGTACCAATTCCGAAATATGCATTTAATGAACTCATATGACTGAAACCTTGTCCGCTTCTAATCTCTCTAATTTGTTTTCCCCAAGCACCATATATTTCAACTCTTGCACCAATACCGTTTCTATTACTTTGAATACCTTCTAGGTTTACTGTTATCCAATTATTTGCATTTGGTACATTATAGTGGATTGAATTACCGAATTGAACATCTAGAAAACCATCATTGTTTAAATCTCCTATTGCACCTTCATTAAAATCTAAATCCATTCCAGTGAATGTTAAATCACCATTGTTGATATACAATTCTTTTCCGTTTTGCCAAAAGAAATCTACCCAACCATCATTGTTAAAATCTGCAGCTTGCAATTCCCAAGATCCAACTTGTGCTGCAATTCCTGTTGAAGCATAAATATCTGTAAAAGTTCCATCACCATTATTTAGAAAAAATTTATTTTGATCTGAAATATTAGATAATAAAAAATCTAAATCACCATCATTATCAAAATCTTCAACAGCAGTTGACCAAGATTGAGCGTGATCGTCAACACCAGCTAATGGTGCTACATTAGTAAAAATGCCTTGTCCGTCATTATTATATAAAAGATTTATTCTTTTAGGGTCATTTATAGCTGCTCCACCACGACATTTTGCTTCATACATATCGATATCACCATCATTGTCATAATCGGTCCAAATTGTTGCATAATTTCCTCCTTCGTTGCTTGTAGGAAAAAATGAAAAATCTAAGTTTAGATTACCATTCCCATCATTTTTGTAAGGATGACTTTGATTTACGTCATGACAAGCCCACAAATCTAGATTACCATCATTATTGATATCAACAAAATTGGTACGTTGTGTAAAAATGCTTTCTGGATAAGCTATTACAGAATAATCAGTACCGTCATTATTTGCTTTTAAAACAGTTACTCTGCTACCATTTCCTAATACTAAATCATTATAAGTATTTCTATCATAATCTCCTGCTGCTATACTCCAATCTGGAATGTTCACAGTTGATGCAAGAGGATATACATATGTTGTGAAACCACCAGTTGTTTTTTGTTCTAATAATGTAATTTGATTATTTTGAACCGTAACAACATCATCTAAATAATCTCCATTCATATCTACTACTGCACAAATGTTGGAAGATGTTGGAGTTGTTGTTGTTGTAAATGATACTAATGGCTCTACAAATATTTCTTCTATTAAACTAAAATCAAAACCTAGTGAACTCCATTTGTTATCAAAAGCTATATAATAGGTAACTCCCGCATTTGCAGTAAAAGTTGCAAAAGATAAATATGAATTTGTGTTCCCTGAGTTACATGAAATAACCCCACTATCATCATCTCCTGAATAACAAGTTAATGCTCCGCAAGTTCCTGTATAAACATGAAAACGAGTATCCTTACAAATATTAATTTGCAAATCTGTTGTGATAGTAACTGTTTTTGTTTGTGCTGTAGTATATGTGTACCATTCTCCTGCTGTTGCTCCTTCTCCATTTGCTGCACAAACCGGACTTGGTACTTCAGTCCCATCTATAGCATCAACAGTGTAAGTTCCTGCAATTATAGACAATGCAGTTAAGCAACTATCTTGTGCTTGGGAAAATTGTATTCCAATAATAAAGATAATAAATAATGTAATTTTTTTCATGAGTGGTTTTTGTTAATTTATTTTTAGTGACAATTAGGTGGTAATGAATTTATCCAGTCTTTTATTAACTGAACTCCTTCATCGTGTATCATAGTCCTACCAATAATTGGCATTTGCAAATCGCCTTGATTGGTATTGATTCTTAAAACTAATTCTGAATGGTTTGCATCTCCAGCATTAATAACATATGGCCCATCTGGAACATTGAATAATGGTGGCAAACATACTCCAAATGTATACAAATCTGTATTATGAAAATCAAATCTTTGAGGTGTATAATCACAATGCCCACCATCTCTATGACAATGTGCGCAATTGATATCTATATAAGAACGTGCTCTTAACTCTAAAGGTTTGCTGGTGTCTTTCCAATTTACTGTAGAACGAATTGCTGTTAATGCAGGCAATGTATTATCTATATAACCTATATTTTTCCATCTTTCTAATTGGTTTCTAGAAAACCTTCCATAATTATAAATGGTATTTAAATTTTGAGGTTTAGGTCCGATTGGAATTGCAATTTCACCACCTATTATGTGATTTGGATTGAGCTTATGACAAGTTATACACTCTGTTTGCGATGGAATTTTATAAGTAGTACTTCTGGTTACATTATTTTCTGTCCAAGTTATCGGAACAAAAACGCCGTTTTGAGTGGTGTCTAAAAATGCTTCTGTTTGGTCTGCATTCCAGATATAATCATACAATTGCCAACCATTACTCTTTCTGATTAATAATCTGGTTTCAATAATTTTTGTAGTATTTGTGGGATGCACATTATCATAATAGAAAGTTTTGATAAGCGCTGCACCTACAGGAAACTCAAATACATTTTCATCACCGTTATATGTTGCTTTTGTTCCTTCAGGCAACCAAACAAATCTTTTTTTATGAGCATAATCAGAAAATAGTGAGCTTGCAGGTTCGTAAGGAATTACTTTATATCCTGGAATTTGATTTTTAAGATCTCCTATAAAAAAACGATAATCTGATAATTTAGGTAATGGTACTTGTGCTAAATTTAAAGTTATTGGAGCATTATTTAATATATTTATACTTTGTTTCGAACTATCGTTACCTATAGGAACGTAGTTTTCATCATCATTATTAGTACAAGAAATAACTAAAATGGTTGCTAAAAAAAATAAAATTATTAAGTACTGTTTTTTCATATATTATCAATTATGACTTCAAAAATAATAATTTTTTTGAATTAAAAAGTATTTAATCATAATAATAACAATAAGTTATTACAATAATTTAAACATTTAACATTTGTCTAATTGATGTCCAATTGTACATTGTCTTTCGATAATGTTTCTAAAGCTTCTGGAGTTGTGTGATCAAATTGTTCTTCGTGAAGGTTTCTTTCTTTTTTTAATGCTATTTGTTTTATACAATTAAAAAAACGTCTTACATCTGACATATTTGATAATATTAACCCAGGTACTTTTACATTATTTCCTGTTTTATCTTTTGCAACCATCGTGAAGTACGAAGAATTACAATGTTTTACAATTCCTGTCTGAATGTTTTCAGCCTCTACTCGTATGCCAATAATCATAGAGCTATTGCCAACATAATTAACACTAGCTTTCATATTGACAAGTTCACCAACTTCTATTGGGTTAAGAAAATCAACCGTATCTACTGAAGCTGTAACGCAGTAATATCCAGAAAATTTTGATGCGCAAGCAAATGCTATTTGATCTAATAATGACAAAATATATCCGCCGTGAATTTTACCACTAAAGTTAGTATGCGAAGGCAACATCAGTTCTGAAATTGTTATTTTTGATGCTCTTACTGGTTTAAATTCTAAACTCATTATCTGTTATTAAAAGGCGATTTTTCTTTTTCTACTTTTGTTACAAAATACTTACTATCTCCCCACCAAGGAAACGTTTTGTAGCGCTCAACATAGGTCACTTTTACATATTGTCCTTGCATCGTTTTCAGATCTTCTATTACTTTTTTATCACTATCTAAAATCGAAAAGTAAAATATTTGGGCGCCAGAAATTCCTTGACTCATTTCTGCTTCCCAAGTTTTAAAAACAACTCCTTTGTGGCTAACTTTTATTAATTCGCCTGCGCGAAAACCTTCGCTGTATGTTGCGAAAAAAATAAACGTGAAATAAGCCGTACTCACTAATGTAATTGCCAAAATAATAACTAAAATAATTCTTCTCATAATGCTAATTTAATAATTGATTTTCGTCTATATCTGCTCTTTTCAAAATATTTTCGGGCAATGCTTTTTTGGCTTTGGCACCCATTTTTTTTAGTTTTTCAACACTAGTAACAAGGTTACCTTTACCGTCAACCAATTTATTCATTGCGCCTTGATATTCTATTTTGCTTTCGTCTATTTTTTTACCAACTTTGATTAAATCAGCAACAAAACCCTCAAATTTATCATACAAAGCTCCAGCTTGACGTGCAATTTCAAAAGCATTTTCTTGTTGTTTTTGATTAGCCCACATACTATCAATTGTTCTTAATGTGGCCAACAAAGTAGATGGTGTTACAATCACAATATTTTTCTCGAAAGCTTTATTATATAATGTTGTATCTTCGTTTAATGCAATTGCAAATGCTGGTTCGATAGGTATAAAAAGCAATACAAAATCAGGGCTTTCTATTTGATATAAATCTTGATAGTTTTTTTCTCCCAATTGTTCTACGTGTCGTTTTATAGAATTGGTATGTTCTTTTAGATAATTGTTTTTTAGCATATCATCTTCTTCATTAATGTACTTTTCATAAGCAGTCAATGAAACTTTTGAATCAACAATCATCTTTTTTCCATCTGGCAAATTAATCACAACATCAGGAAAAACTCGATTTCCTTCTACGTTTGTATGTGATTGTTGTACATAATATTCTCTATCTTTTTCTAATCCTGATTTTTCTAAAACTCGCTCCAATACCAATTCTCCCCAATTTCCTTGCATTTTACTATCGCCTTTTAAAGCTTTTGTCAAATTGATGGTTTCTTTGCTCATTTGCTCATTCATTTCGCGCAAACCCAGTATTTGTTGTCGTAATGCCGCATGATAATCGATGCTTTCTTTGTGAGTATCTTCGACTTTTTTTTCAAACAATTGAATTTTATCTTGCAATGGCGTCAAGATATTTTTCATGTTTTCTTTATTTTGTTCAGTAAATTTATTCGATTTTTCTTCAAGAATTTTATTCGCCAAATTTTCAAATTCTTTAGTAAACTTTTCTTGCAGTTTTTCGACTTCTTGTTTTTGTTCTAGATTTCTTTCCCAAAGATTTTCAAAATCGACTTCTTTTTTTGAAAGTTGAATTGCCAATGCATCTTTTTCTGTACGAATTGCTTCTTTTTCAGAATTTGAAATTTGTAATTGCTTCTCAAAACCTATCTTATCAGCAAGTAATTGTTCTTTTAATGTAGCAAATTGAGTAGTTAAACCAATTAATTTTTCTTCCAAACCAATTTTTTCTGATTGAAATCGTGCCGAGAATAATTGTTTTCCTAAAAAAATTCCTATTGCTAATGCTAGGCAAAAAGTGATAACGACTATAATAGTTGGATTCATTTTTTATTGTTAAATTCAAAAAAGTAAATGTAAGGAATTATTGTAGTAACCAAGAAAATGCTTTTAAAATAAATGTTAAAAAATTGGCTTGAAAAAGATTTCTATTATATTTGAAAAAAATCTATTTTCAAAAAAGAAAAAATGGCATTATTTTTGAAAATTATTATGAATTAACAAAAAAAACAAATTACATGAAAAAAACTATTACTTTATTATCTGTATTTTTATTTACACTTATTTCTTTGGCACAACCAGGAATGCCACCAATTGGTCATTTGACTATTTTTTCTGAAGATGGTGATAAGTTTTTCTTGATTCTGAACGGAGAAAGACAAAATGATGTAGCACAAACCAATTTGAGAATTGAAGAATTAAATCAACCTTATTATAACGCAAAAATTATTTTTGAAGATAAATCTTTATTTGAAATTTCAAAAAATAATTTACAAATCACTGATTTTGAAGGTGTTTATCAAGATGTAACTTACAAAGTTAAGCGTGATAAAAACAAAGCTGGGAAAATGAAATTAAATTTCTTTTCTATGATTCCAGTTCAACAAGGTTTTATTGCTCCAAGCAATGTTCATGTTGTACATTATGGTCAACCTCAAGTGGTTGAAGTTGTTCATAGCACACCTTCAAACACTACAACTACCACTACAACAACACAAACTGGCGGTGTAAATGTTGGAGTTGGATTGAATGTTGGCGGAATTAATATGGGTGTTTCAATAAATGATTCTACAGGAAATGGCGGTGTTACTCAAACCACTACTACATCAACTACAACTTCTCATACTTCACATGGAAATCACGACAATCATTATGAAGTTGAAGATACAAGACCTAGAGGTTGTGGTGGAAATTCTTGTATGTCGTCTGGGAATTTTGCTGCAGCATTAGCAACTATCAAAAAACAGAGTTTTGAAGATACTCGATTGAAAACTGCAAAGCAAGTTATAACTGCCAATTGCCTAAATGTTGATCAAATTATACAAATTGCAAATACTTTTAATTTTGAAGACAACAAATTAGATTTTGCTAAATTTGCATACGATTTCTGTATAGAACCAAGAAATTATTTCAAATTGAATGGCATTTTCAATTTCAGTAGCAATGTTGATGAGTTGTCAGATTATGTTCAGAGTAGACAATAATTTCTGACTTTAATATACTAATTTTAGACTGTCAAATTTGGCAGTCTTTTTTTATTGTAAAATAGTAGTCTTTATGCATCATCATTTCATTATACATAAGCCATATGGCTATTTGAGTCAATTTGTATACGAACAAAAACGAAAGAAAAAACTGCTTGGCGAATTGTATAATTTCCCAATTGGAACAATGGCTATTGGTCGTCTTGATGAAGATTCAGAAGGTTTGCTTCTGCTAACTACTGACGGGAGAATGAGTGAAACCATTCGGAGCAAAAAAGTTGATAAAGAATACTATGTTCAAGTTGATGGGGATATTACTCAAGAAGCGATAGAAAAAATTCAGAAAGGTGTAACTATAGGTTTTGAAGGAACAAAATATATAACAAAACCCTGCAATGCTTTTATATTAGAATCAATTCCTGAATTTGGAGCAAGAGGCAAAAAAATAAGAGACGAGCGCCACGGACCAACTTCTTGGGCTTCAATAATTGTAAACGAAGGGAAATTTCGGCAAGTTAGAAAAATGACTGCAGCAGTTGGTTTTCCTACTTTGCGTCTAGTTCGTGTTCGAGTTGGAAATGTCAAGCTTAATGATTTAATAGCTGGAGAAGTAATAGAAGTATCTTCTTTTTTAATAACAGAATAAAAAATAATTATGCTTAATATTGTTTTAGTAGAACCTGAAATCCCCAACAATACTGGAAATATTGGACGTTTGTGTGTTGGTACAGAAAGTCGTTTGCACTTAATACATCCTTTTGGATTTGTAATAAACGATAAAAATTTGAAACGTTCTGGTTTGGATTATTGGGTACATCTTGATGTGACAGAATATAAAAATGTTGAAGAATGGATTTCTAAAATTTCAGATAAATCAAGAGTTTTTTTAATGAGTTCTCACGCCACAAAATCGATTTATGATGTTGAATACCAAGATGGCGATTGGCTTGTTTTTGGTAAAGAAAGTGTAGGTTTGAGTCAAGAGGTTTTATCTAAATTTGAGAATCATTTAACTATTCCGATGTCTCTTTTAATTAGAAGTTTTAACATCGCCAATTCTGTAGCTTTTGTTGTTGGTGAAGCAAAAAGACAGCTTTTACGAAAAATTTAATCCATTTTTTCAAAACTCGTTTTAGGCGAACATCTGTAAGCAAAAGGTGTTTTATTCTTTTTTATTATTTGCTTTATATTTTCCCATTCTTTTACAATTTTTTTAACCATTTCCCAATAAGTAAATCCATTATTGGATGGTGGTTTCAAAAATAATATTCCGACACCATTTTTTAAATATAATTCTTTTTGGTGTCTTTGTGTTTGAATTCTAAAATCTTGTGTTATTACTATCCCTGTTTCAGAACCTACTTTTGGAATCCAATCTTCATCTTGCTCACCTTCGCCAAATACTTCCTTTATATGCAAAACTTCTATTTCAATTCCATCTCTGCAGTTTTGTGGTTTTTGAAGTTCATTTAACCCTTTTGCTAATTGATGAGGTAAGTTTTCATCTATGTAAATTTTGTATTTTTTTACCATCAAGCCGCTTTTTTGTGGAAGGTAATGGCATCTTCAATATTTTTTTTGCTAGTTTCGTATAAAGACGCTATAAAATCTATTGGCTCATTTGCTAAAAACATTCTAAAAATTGCTTCAGATTGTATGTTTGTTCCATTAATTATTGGTTGTCCAAATTTTCTATGAGGATCACAAACAATATTAATATCTTTTCCTAAAGGCCAAAATCTAGATGCTAACATTTCATTATCAAAATCAAGTTTTTTGAAAAATAATTTGATAAAGTCAAGATTTAATTGCTTACTTCCATCTAGTGTAATAGTATCACCATTTAACTTTAAATAAATTTTCTTACCATCAGTACTTATATTTTCTAATACTTCTTTTTTAGCAAAGGGGAAATTAGTATTAAATGATTTTGCTAATTCTTTATGAGCATTTAAAACCTGTCTAGTTTTAACTCCAGCTTCAGATAATTGTAACATTACATAAAATTCGACAAGTGTGTGAAATCCTACTGCTTTTGTATTGTCAACTTGCCAAGAATAATTCTGTTCATAAACTCTTCCTAATTCACCATCACAGTATTTTGTAATCCACAAATGTATTTTTTGATATGGTAAACGAAAGATTTGTGCAATTTCTTGCACAGTGTAAATTCCGTTTCCTAATTGAAGTTTATTCTCGAACACTATTTTATTTAGTTTGAAAAAAATATAAAAGTTTTAATAACTTTCTGTTAATATTTTGAATTTGTTAACTAACCACAAACATTCCTTTTTTATTATCAAAAACAATATTTTCGTTTTTAAAAAGGGTATTAAAAACTCCTTTTGAAATTAGATTACAAGGTTGGTCTTGCTCGCAGTTTTCTCTTGTCATCACAATAATCTCATCACTCAACTGAATTGCCAAATCTATATCGTGAGTAGAAAAAAGAATGCATTTGTTAGCTTCAACTGTCAATTTTTTTAGCAGTTTAAAAAGAGTAACTTTATTTAACAAATCTAAATGAGTGGTAGGTTCGTCTAAAATTATTAAAGGTGTATCTTGAGCCAAAGCACGTGCAATTAAAACAATTTGCAATTGACCGTCACTAATTTCGAAATGTTTTTTGGAGAGTAAATGAGAAGTTTGCGTCAACTCAATTGCTTCGTATATTTTTATTCTATCAAGTTCAGATAATTTACCCAACCAATTGGTGTATGGTTGTCTTCCTAAAGCAATTAATTCATAAACCGTTAGATTACTTGGAGGTAATTTTTCTGTAAGAACAACACTTAAATTTTTTGCTAAAGACAAAGAATCATAAAGTTGAATTTCTTTATCATTTAAATAAATATTACCAGATAATGGTTTTTGAATTCCAGTAATGGTTCTTAAAAGGGTTGATTTTCCGAAACCATTTTCGCCAATCAATGCAATTAGTTTTCCTTCCTTTAAATGTATATTCAAATTTTGTGCAATAGCATTTTGAGTGTTTTTGGTAGTATAACCAATACATAAATTAGAAGTTGAAACTGTTTTTTTGTTTGTTTCCATTATTAAAAACTCTTTTTTCTAACTAATAACCAAATCACTATTGGTGCACCAATCACCGATGTTATGGCATTTATTGGTAATGTATAATCGCTTCCTGGTAATTGAGAAATAACATCACAAAGTAGCATGATTATAGCTCCTAAAAACAAAGTTCCCCAAAATAAAATTTTGTGATTGTTTGATTGAAAAATAAGTTTAGCGATGTGTGGCACAGCCAAACCAACAAATGCAATCGGACCAGCAAAAGCAGTAATCGTTCCGGCTAATATACTGGTTGCAAAAATAATAGTCAGACGTGCTTTTTTGTAATTTAAACCTAAACTTTTTGCATAATTCTCTCCAAGCAATAACGCATCTAAAGATTTGATGCTTATAAAACTAAGCAATAATCCAATTAAAACCGAAACAGCTAAAATACCAATAGATGACCAAGATAAATTTCCTAAATTTCCCATTGACCAAAAGGTGAATTTCTGCAACTGTTCTGCTGAACTAAAATAAGTCAAAACATTTACTATTGCACTAGAAAAACTTCCAAACATCAATCCGACAATTAATATTGCCATTGTGTCTTTCAGTTTTTGAGAGACCAATAAAACTGCGAGCAAAACCGATAGACTTCCTAAACAAGAGGCAATTATAATTCCGTAAGAAGAAACTAAGTATGTACTAAAAAAAACAGGTACAAATCTACTTCCTAAAACTACAAAAGCAACTCCTAAACTAGATCCTGAACTTAGCCCTAAAACATAAGGTCCGGCAAGAGGATTTCTAAATAATGTTTGCATCAACAAACCACTTATTGACAATCCAATACCGACTAAAATGGCCGTAATCGCTTTTGGTAAACGGTAGTTGAGAATAATATATTCCCAAGTTTCTTTTGAAGAATGATTGCCAATCAATGAATTAAAAACATTTTTTAATGGTATAGATACTGATCCAAAACTAATATCTAAAACAAATAACAATACCGTTAGCATAGCTAATAAAATAAAAAATATCGTTTTGTTTTTTTGAATCATTAGGTTTTACAATTTATTTCAGTTGCTCAAAGAAAAACAATTCATAATTAGGCAACAACTCTGGATGCAAAATTTTAAGCAAATCTTTCAAAACTAAATCAGGTCTATTTGGCCCAAGTTCATAATACAAAACACCTCCTGTTTTTCCTTTTTTAGATGAAAACGAATATACTTTTTTGTTTTTGAAAGCTGTAAATTCAGCATAATGCGGATTGGCATTATTCATTTCAGTTAAAGTTGAAAACTGTCCGGAAGTTATCCAGATTTGAGCCTCTTTTGCTTTCTCAAATACCGTTTCAAAAGACAATGATAAGCTTCCTGTACCAGATGTATTGCTCCATAAATAGTTGCCATTTGCTTCTTTAATTAATTGACAACCCCAACTGTTTCCTTTGGGTAAGTACCATTTTCCTTCAAAAATATCTCCTATCAAAACGGTTGGTTTTTGTTCAAGCTTTTTTGCTAATTTAATTGTGTTTTTATATTCTTTTTCAATTTGTTTGAAAAGTGAATCTGCTTGATTTTGTTTGCTGTATAAAGCGCCAAAAAACTTAATCCATTCTGCTTTACCCAATGGTGTTTGTTCGTTCCAATCGCCATTGATAAGCACTTTTAAACCATTTTTTTCTAAATTATCAATTGAAGGATTGTTATTATCTATACCATAACCAACAACTACATTGGGTTGCATATCAATAACAACTTCTGTATTAAGGTTTTGATTATTCCCTATTTCACGAATTTTTCCTGCATCAATTCTTGTTCTTACTTTTTCTGAAGAAATATAATTTAAGCCAGGAAAACCGACCAAAGTACTCTCAACTCCAAGCATTTCTAGTGAGGGAATGTGTGTAGTAGATGTTACTACAATTGTTTGTATCGGAACAGAAATTAAAGGAAATTGCTTTAAACTATCCGGAATATTAGCGTTTTTTTCTTGAAGTATATAGGTATACTCTTTTTTTGCATCTGGCCAAGGTTTGATAACTTTTAAAATTGAAAAACCAGAATATTTATAGATTGACAATCCTTTAGAATAGTGGATTTGGTTAGCAACTGAATCACTTGAATGATTTGAATTGAAATCATTTTTTTTGCATCCAACAACAAAAAGGAAAAGAAAATTGATACTAAATAGAAATTTATAATACCTCATAAAATGTATTTGAATGACGCAAAGGTAAATCTATTCGGTTTTATAAATCAAATTTAAAATGGTAATTCAATTCATAATACTATATTTGCACCTGAATTAAGGTTTTGATTTATCGTTTTTAAATCAAATTAAAAGGGAATTAGGTTCAAAACCTAAGCTGTTCCCGCAACTGTAAGCTAATAAAGCTTGTTGTTATCTACAAAACCACTGGGCAAACTGTACTCGTTTCAGTTTCTTGGGAAGGTAAACAACAAGACGCAAGCCAGGAGACCTGCCTTTTTTTGTAACAAATATCGAATCTTCGGGAAAAAGATTCTGAAATTATGACTACAATTAAATTGTTTTTGTTTTGTTTCTTGTTCATGTGCCAATTTCTATGTGCGCAAAACGATTCTATTGTAGCTTTAAAAGAAGTTGTTGTTTCTGATTCTCAGCTTAAAAATTTTTCTACAACACAATCTATTTCAATATTAAATGATTCTATAATTTCAAAAAATGCAGCGTCATTAACTTTATTATTAAATTATAATTCAGTTATTTATTTTAAAGAAAATGGTTTAGGAATGGTTTCATCACCTTCTTTTCGTGGTACAACAGCACAACAAACAGCAGTTGTCTGGAACGGAATAAACATTAATTCACAGCTTTTAGGTCAAACCGATTTTAATACCATAACCACACGCGATTTCAACAACATTACTGTAAGATCTGGTGGTGGAAGTTCAATTTATGGAAGTGGTGCAATTGGAGGAAGTATTCATTTAAATAATGAATTGATTTTTAAAAAGGCTTTTCAAAATGAGATATTTATCAATTACGGGAGTTTTAACACCTTTGCTATAAATGACAAACTGCGTTTTTCAAATCACAAATTAAGTTCTCAGATAAGTATTTCCAGAAACAGTTCAGATAATGATTATGTCTATTTAGGGACAAATAATCAGAAAAATGAAAATGGTCAATATTACAACACTTCGTTAAATTCAACCTTTGGCTATAAAATAAATGATTTTACAATTTTGAAATTATATAGTCAGGTTTATGATAGCGAGCGTCATTTTTCTGGCACATTAGCCTCAAAATCCAAAAGCAAGTATCAAGATTTTAATACTCGAAATTTACTAGAATGGCAATCATTATTCAATAGTTTTGACTCTCAACTTAAAGTTGCTTTTTTGAGTGAAAAGAACAATTATTATGAAAATTACAACAAACAATATTTTGAAACTTCAAAAGCAGAAACTTTTATTACTAAGTATAATTTAGGGTATCAATTGAATTCTAAAATTAATATAGAAGGCAGTATTGATTATTCAAAAATAAAAGGATTTGGATCATCAATTGGAAATAATATTAGAAATAATGGCTCCGTAACTTTTCTTTTTAAACATCAAATCCTGAAAGCATTAAGTTATGAATGGAATATTCGAAAAGAATTTACAGATTCTTTCAAAAGTCCTCTTTTATTTTCTGTTGGAAGCAAGTATCAAGTAAATTCAAATTATGATTTGGTTTTGAATATTTCTAGAAATTATAGAATTCCAACTTTTAATGATTTGTATTGGGTTGGTCTAGGAAATTCAAATTTAAAACCAGAAAGTTCCTATCAAGGAGAAATTGGACAACGATTAACATTCAAAAATATTGTATTTTCAGCAACTGCATATTATATAGATATTCTAGATTTAATTCAGTGGAAACCCAATACTACAAACGGAAATTGGAATCCAAATAATGTAGCAAAAGCTACTAGTTATGGAACAGAATTTAAGTTAGATTATGAAAAAAAAATAGGTTCGAATACATTTATTTTCAATTCTAATTATGCTTACACAGTATCGGAAGATAAAAAAACTAAGCAACAATTAGTTTATATTCCTTTTCATAAAATGAATGCAAATGTTGCTTTTTCTCACAAAAAAATAACAGCAAATTATCAATTTCTGTATAATGGATATGTATATACAGCAACTGACCATTCTACTTTTCTAAAAAGTTATTTGGTTTCAAATATTGGAATTGATTATGATTTTGGAAAAAAAACAACTTCTAAAATTGGTTTTCAAATTGCAAATCTTTTCAACGAAAACTACCAAAGTGTAGCACAACGACCATTACCCGGAAGAAATTACTCCATATATATTAACTTTAAAATTTAAAAAATGAAAATGAAAAAAATTGCCTTATTTGCTTTTATTAGCTCTTTATTATTGGTCTCTTGTGATCCAGAATCTAGTCAGCAAACTTCCTATACACCACTTGGTGATTATGATAGTGGCGTATTGGTTTTGAACCAAGGAAATTATCAGGGAAACAATTCTGAAATTTCATTTATTTCTTTTGATTTAAATACATTAAACAATTCGATTTTTTCAACGGTAAATCCTACACTAACTCTTGGTGATACGGGTCAAGATATTGGTTTTTATAATCAATATGCCTATGTTGTTTTGAATGAATCATCCAAAATTCAAATCATTAATCGCTATACAATGCAAAACCTTGGTGCTATTGAAACAGGATTAAATAACCCGCGTTATATTGCTTTTGCAAACGGGAAAGGTTATGTAACCAATTGGGGTGACGGTGGCGATCCTAGTGATGATTATGTAGCCGTTATTAATTTAGAAACCAAAACAATTACAACCACAATTTCTGTAACTGAAGGTCCAGAAAGAATTATTGAAAATGCCGGAAAATTATATGTTGCCCATTCTGGTGGTTTTGGTTATGGAAATACAGTTTCAGTAATTAACGAAGCTACAAATGAAGTTTCGTCAATAGTTGTTGGCGATGTTCCTAATGCTATGCAAATCAACGAAGGATTTTTATGGGTATCTTGTGGTGGTAAACCATCTTATTCAGGAAATGAAACTGCTGGCAAAATTGTTAAAATAAATCTTAATAATAATACAATTTCTAGTACATTCCCTTTTTCTGTAAGCACAAATCATCCTTCTAATCTAGTAATCTATGGTTCTTTTGTATATTTTACTAAGGATACTGGAATATACAAAATGGCTTTAAATGATACTTCATTGCCAGCAACACCCGCATTTACAACCACAAATCAAGGCGTTTATGGAATTTATAGTTTTGCTATAAAAAGCAATCATATCTATGTAGGTGATGCAGGAGATTATACAACTAATGGTAAAGTTCTCATTTATTCACTTGGAACGAATACTCCAATAGGAACTTTAGAAAAAGAACATTCTGTTGGTGTAATTCCTACTGGTTTTTATTTTAATCAATAAATAATAAAAGCTATAAAAAAGGTTTTCAGAAGTGTATCTGAAAACCTTTTTTATTTTCTAGAATTTGTTAAACTAAAAAATCACCAAACTCCATCACTCCTTCAACACTTTTACAACAACTTTCTCTCCATTGTCCTGCAACAACTCTAGTACATACAAACCAGAGGCAATAGTAGCTAATGCTATTGGGTTGTTTGCACTAACGCTACCTTGTGCAACAACGGTACCCAGAACATTATACAAGATATAGGTACTGTTAGCACTATTTTCTATATGCAAGAAGTCTTTTACTGGGTTGGGATAAATACGTAGGCTTTTTTGCTCCTGCTCTTCTGTAGCCAGAAAGTTACAGTCTGATGTGCCAAATTTGGCTACAAAAAAATCACTATTACCACCTATACTGTAAGTGTTAGTAGAGCCAATTGTAACCGAATAAGACAGAAGACCACCAAGATAATAATTACCTTTAGTATCTGTAGCGAGTGCAGTTCCTGATGATCCATCACCAACTAACTGATTAATGGCAATTATACTACCTGTATCTTTATTAAATCGAGCAATATAAGGCTTGCCATTAGTGATAGGTTCAAATGGTGTTGTTATGTTTTGCCAAGTCATATTGCCTGCTTTTCCTGTTACAGCTACTTCATTACCATTGACTACAACTTCTCTAGGAGAAGAATTTCCTCCGTTGGTTTGCCATAACGTGTTGCCGTTGGGGTCAAACTTTACTAAAAACGGTGACGGAAGCATTTCATTTACAAAAGGAATACCACCAAAAGTATCGTTAATAAATGTAGCTCCTGTAAAATAGACATTGTTATTACTATCATTAGCAACACCATAAGAAACACCTTCAAGACCAATAAAGTTAACAACATTATTTTCTCGTTTCCACAAAAAAGTACCAGTACTGCTAAAAGCGGCTACATACTTACTATGGGTAACTGCTTGTCCGTTTATTATCAAAGATATTCCAGGCTCTGATTGGTTTACCTCTCCTGTAAAATATAGTGTGCCATTATTTTTATTAAGCCTCATTTTGTTTGCAAAACTACCTGATTGTTGAATTGCAAGAGGAAAACCACTCAAAAAAGTACCATTAGCATCATACTTCAAGATATGAAATCCTGCGGTTGTAGCATTATATGCCCCATTGGCTATCAACCCAACAGGTAATTTACACATCCAGTAACTATTTCCCAACGCATCTACTTGCATTCTATAGGTCGCATAATTATTTGCAGAATTAAAAAAGCTCACATCATCGGGTTGTGGCATACGCAACCACTGCACCACTCCAGCAGCATTATATTTTATAAGAAATATATTTTTCTTATAGGTATTTGTAGTGATATTAGAAACTGGCAAAACAATATCAGTATCAAAATGAGGAGCAATCTGATTTACGTTTGTTCCAGGATATATTGTACCCGCAACATAAACATTGCCAACTCCATCTGTTGCAACTGATACCCTATAAGAACCATCATAACCACCTATAACTTTAGACCAACGATAAGTGCCGTCACAAGAAAAACTCGCAATTATATTGTCATTTAATCCAATTTGCGAATAAGTTTGTTTAGGCACACCTGCAACATACAAATTTGTATTGCCCACAGTAGAGCTAATATACACATTGCCAAAAATATCGGTACACATCGAGTTTACTTCTTCTCCTGGAGATGGATTATCATCACTACCTCCAGATTTTGCCCACTGCCAGCTTTGTGCGTGTACGCTTGGGGTTGTAAGTAAGAGTACAGTATAAAGCATCACGATTTGTAGTGTTATAACTAATGGTGGTATTTTGTTGTTTGTATTTTTCATAGTTTTATTTTTTTATAGTTTTTTTTGACCACATAGATCACAGGGTTTTACATATAAAAAGTTATTTCATTTGACATAGTATTTAAAGCTAAGAAAATAAAGCATACAAATTAATTTGTGAAAATTTGTATAATTTTTTGGAGCAAATCATTCATCAAATATTCTTTTAAAAAAAATTGAATGCTCCTCAAATTTGTCATTTCGACGAAGGAGACTCGATCGATAGCGAACAGAAGAAATAAATTACATAAAGAAAGCAACTAATGCGATTTCTCCTTCGTCGAAATGACAAAATAACTAAAACTTTTTTTCATAAATCAAACCTTTAAAAAAACCTATCATTTTTCTATACCACAAATGACACAAACTAATTTGTGAAAATTTGTGTAATTTGTGATAAAAATTAATCATTCAATCAAGTCCAAATATCTTTGCGTCTGCGCGTCATTATGTGACATAACATCAAAGCATTTTAATATTAAACC